>JAFGTT010000008.1 GCA_016933955.1 Candidatus Zixiibacteriota bacterium | reverse complement strand
AATCGGTCATCACCTTGGTCATGTCGATCCCCCACCACTGTTTCGGACGATCCGGTTTCGGCTTGGAGCGAGTCGGGACACGAGTCAAGTCTGCGCAGTTTGCCGAAACGGGCAGGTCTCACGATCTGCTCGTCAAAATCGTCTGGGTCTTTGCATCCCCCTACTTGATCAACAGTTTCTTCTTTGTCTGCCCGGTGAACCCGTGAGGCCCTGGGCTGCTACCACTGACACCAACAGTACTGTCCCTATCCTATTTCAAATCTATTTGCCCAGCTATGGAGACCGGTATAAATTTCTTTGCCAGCCATATTTCCCTATTTATCACGGTCGGGCCAGCCAGCCAATTGTTATCCACTTCAATCGAATCGGGAGACGTCATGAGCATTGGTGCTTGAAGTCGTGCCTCTACCGGATGAGCGCCATTACGCAAGCTGACATCAATTCTCTCGTTCCAGACAATAGCGCGCAATAACAATGAATGCCCCGGCTGAATCACCAGCAGTTCACTTATGCTCTTGAACACGCCACCTTCTTCAAGCGAGTTTCGATATCGGCGTTCGTCGCTGGTGCGCTCCTCCTTGGGCAGTGGATCACTCATCCCCGCACAATGAAATGATAAGAAATCCTCAAAAGGATCCAGGGGCTGAATTATGGCTTTATTCCGCGATGATCCATGAGACTTGGCATAGTCGCTCCGGCAGTCGACAAGAATGACATTCATGCCGATGTTTTTGATTGTTACGTCTATCGCTACTTCGCGGTGAGCAAGAAATGCGAAATCTCGTACAGACATTTCGACCTGTAAAGATTCTGCAATATTCTGAGATGGGTCTTTGCTGGAGCATCCCGCAAGGCAAAATAGAATTAGTAAGGAACATACACGTGCTCTTGGAATTCTCAGATGAGATCTACTGAATGATCCCGGTATTAGCACAATTCACTCCTTTGGTTGATTATCCCAACACCGCCCGTGCTTGGGATCGCTTGTGCCGCTCCCGAAGTAAGCGGCGAATTCTCGGCACCATGTGAATCAACTCATCTCACTATTCGAAGGCCTACTGGCTGTTGGGGCTGAGCACCGAGGACGAGGAACCGGAAAACCGATGACCGTGTTCGTCTCGGCCCTCATAGTATACTGTGACCCTGCCTCCCGCGAGGGTCTCCGCTCTTACCCATCGATTCTGATAGAGCGCCCAGACTTCGGTCCCAACTTTACACTCCGTTATGACCCAACTCCGGTAGGAGTTGCCGCCGCCCGCGGCAATCTGTATGGTCTTGTCGAACCCGCTACGGGATCCTTCTCCCGCCCACACCGATCCGTCACTTGCTGTGTATTCCACCTTCAGCCACTGGATTACGGCCCCTACGCCGTTGAGTTCCATGAAGTCGATTCGGTAAACGTATTTGCACTTTGCGACTCCGTCGTCATCCCACGCGTTGTCAACAGCCGTTGAATCAGCCATCCAGCCCACCACCAAGGTTGAATCACTCAGCACCGCCCCCTGCTGCTGCTTCTGGGCCTGCCGCTCTGAACTGTGCTTGCGCAGCGCCTCTATCGCTTTCTCGCGGAGACTAGTCTTCGGCAGGAGTGCTATCAGTTGGTTGTGAATCTGAGGAGAGGCATCCTCCAAAAGTGCGGCCCACCCTTCGCAATCCAACGACAAGATGCAGCCCACGGCACACCTGCACAGAGTTTCTGAAGGATCATCGAGGTGTCGCTTCAGAGTGTCCAGGAGCACTTCTGAGGCGTAAGAGCCACAGCCCCCCAACAGCCTAGTGCCGAGTCGGAACGCTCTCGAGTCAGATGGCGATGCCGCTAATGTATGTGCCACATGAGGAGCCAGGAGATCAGATGGGTAGCCCTGCAGTATTTTCAGTGCGACCTCGCCAATCCCCTCTTTCGACAAACACCCAAGCAGTATCCTGGAGAACCTCTCCGGCGCTTCCTGCAGAGGTCGCAGCCCGAACGGGTGTCCGATAGACAGAAGACACTCCGTTGCGCGCTGAGCGATGGAATCCGTGTCGGACAACGATCGCTCCTGGAGCAGCTTCAGAAGTCGCTGCACCTCATCTGTTGCACCCACCGGAATCGAATCCCACCAGACTTCCCCCCGCTGCATCTCCAGATCGGCGGCACGGCTATACTGGACTATCAATTCGCTGTTCCGCGCTTTGCCTGGCACCAGCGACGGCAGAAGAACCGGAGTCAATCCGCTGTCGTTCCAGCTCTGGGCGTCACGATGGGCGCGACGATCCCAGTAGAACCGATTCAAGCCGCGATTTATGGCCGGAAAAAACGCCGTATCATTTCCGACCTTGGTGCTGTCCAGGAGAATAACGACCCCCTCATATGGATCTGCGCATCGCAGCCGGTTCATGAAGCAGTTGGCGTCAAGCGTGTCAGCGGAATCCTCTCGATACCGCACGGTCCGGTATGAGCTGGTTCGGTAAACAAGACCTCCCGGTTCGTCCCACAAAACGCCGAACACAGGCACCAGCACCTCGGGCTTCGTCGTTACTTCCTGTCTCCTCCGCCGTTCTGATGGGAGTTGCTCGTCGCGCTCCTTCCGCAAGCGCTCCAGCAGCGTGTCGGTGCAACCCTGGTGTAATCTCACCAGCGCCGAGTTAGCATAGGCGGTGCTGGGAAAAAGCGAGATGACACTCATATATGCGTCCCTGGTGTCTCGACTCGAGGCGCTCCTCCATTCTGCTGCGGCATACAGATTCCAGAGTGTGGAACAGGCCGTCTCGGCATGCCGGGACGAAGGAAAGGAGCTCAGGAACGATTCGAGCGCTGCGATTGACTCCGTTCTCATCGCCTGTGACCAGGAACTGTCTTCCCTCGTTCGCTCTTCGAGACGAATACTGTCCGCGATAATCTGCTTAAGGCGTCGCTCGGCGTCACTCGCCAAGCTCGTACCCGAATACTTCTTAAGAATCTCTTCGTAGGCTAACCGCGAGTCGGTGCGAGTCGCCTCGTCCCAATCTCTCAGCATTCTCTTTTGCTGCGACGCACATCCTATCAGACTGATGATAAGGATTCCTGTCAACACGCGACCAATCTGGCAGACCATTGTCGATTCCTTCACACCGGTGTCCTTTCTGCTAGCGGCGCACCCGACATGTGGGCACCACCTGACAAAAACATAACTCTACCCTTTCCCGGAATCCACTAAACCGGAGTAACTCAGAACATGTCTCACCACTACAGACATCCCTCTGCTGGAGTGTAGCATGATTTGTGAGCCCGCAGATTCCTGATTGCCTTACCTATCTCGAAGTAAAGCAATATAAACGTTTGTATAATAAACAGTCAACACTTTTTCACCCCCCGCATCGACTGCTGGTAGCCACTCGGAGGAGGCAATGGGCCAGCGCGTGTGAGGCCACCCGGTTGGTTGTTCGAATCATAAATAAGTATGATGTCGAAACCTCCTTCGCTTCGCTCCGGACCTTCGGCGGGGGTTTCGACCTACCTAAATACCAAGATAAGTATAATATGCGACAGAGAAATCGGCAATAGTTTTTGGGGGCGAATAATCGGCAAGGGTGAAAAATTGCTGGTTTAAGGACAAATGGGTAGACGAAGGCGTCTGCCGCCCATGAATCCCACGTCTGAAGACATGAGTCACCCGGGGAAATGTTCAAAGTCCCCTCTCGAGAGGGGATTCAGGGGTGTGTAGAGCGGTTTTGGTAACACACCCCGTCTCCGCCTGCGGCATAAATGCCTCCGGCGGATCCACCCCTCTCAAGAGGGGATGAAGATGGATTCCCGATCAGGTCGAGAATGACAAAAAGGGGCGGGAATGACAAAATAGAAATGGGAATGATATGAAAGGGGCAGGAATGATTCAGTGCGGGGCAGACGGAGGGCTGTTTGCCGTCCACGAATCCCAGGTCTGAAAACCCTGGGCCACCCATTAATAAAACATCGGTTTCAACCTACAAGACCCAAGCCACCCACCAACAGGATGTTGAAACCTCAGGGGAGGGTTTTGCCAAACATTTGACTTTCGGGGGATTTATTATTATATCTTGACGCCATGAACACGATTGACGAACTGATCCTCAAACAGGTGGAACTGGCCCTGATGGAAGATGTCGGGCCGGGCGATATCACCACCCTGGCCTGTATCGACAACGCTCCCGGCCGGGCCGAGATCGTGGCCAAATCCGAGGGTGTCCTGGCCGGTCTGCCGGTGGCCGAAACGGTCTTTTTGAAACTGGACGATAAAATAAAATTCAACTCGATCAAAAAAGACGGCGAATCATTCGGGCCGGGCGATAAAATCGCGGAGATCGACGGTGATTACCGGGCTATTCTGACCGCCGAGCGGACAGCTCTCAATATTCTGGGGCATCTATCGGGGATCGCATCACTGACCGCCCGGTTTGTCAAAGAGGTCGCCGGGACCGGGGCGGTTATTCTCGATACCCGCAAAACCATGCCGGGATTGCGGTATCTGGAGAAATACGCCGTCACCTGCGGCGGCGGGAGTAATCACCGGTTCGGGTTGTACGATATGGCCCTTATCAAGGATAATCATATCGCGGCGGCGGGATCGGTAACCGGGGCGGTACAGAAGATGCGGGCCTTTTTATCCGGCGAGGAGTTTTCCAAACGGTTCGAGTATGATTCCGCGGCGGTTGAAATCGAGGTCGAGGTGACAGAGATATCGCAACTGACCGAGGCGATCGAATGCGGGATCAAGCGGCTTCTTCTGGACAACCAGACGGCGGCATCACTGGCGGAGATGGTCAAAACCGCGCGGGGGCTGGACCCGTCGGTCAAACTCGAGGCGTCGGGTAATGTCAATTTGCCCAATGTCAGAGCGATCGCGGAAACAGGGGTCGATTTTATCTCGATCGGGGCGCTGACCCACTCGGCTGTATCCTCGGATTTCTCTCTCCGGGTGATAACCGAATAATCCCTGCCATTCACGGGTATAAAAAGCGATGAGTGATAAAAAAGAACTCCTGGCGGATAAAATCCTGCACCAGATCCGTCCCCGGCCGGGGCGGAAAATCGACCCGGTGCGCCTGGCGAAATCGCTTAAAGTCCCGAAAGAGGAATTCGAGGCGGCGGTCGGACTGCTGGGCGAGTGGGGGTATAAGATCAAATCCGGCAAGAAAGGCCTGCTCACCCTGACCGGTACCCCAGACAGTCTTCTGGCCGAGGAGATATATTTCAAACTCAAGACCAAAAGCATCGGGCGCAAGGTGTACGCCTACCGGTCGGTGCAATCGACCAACACCATCGCCGCGCAACTGGTCAATTCGAGCGCCCCGGAGGGGACGGTGGTGATCGCGGAGCATCAGACCCGCGGCCGCGGCCGTCTGGGGCGGTCGTGGCATTCACCGGAAAAGGTGGGGATTTACTGCTCGATTATTCTCAAACCGCGGCTTCATCCGACCCTGGCGCCGGGGATCTCGCTGATCGCGGCGATTGCGGTGGCCGATACGATTGCCTCGTTCGACAATCTCAAGGTCCGGATCAAATGGCCCAACGATGTTTTGATTGATGGCAAAAAGACGGCCGGGATATTAACCGAGCTATCGGCCGAGCTGGACCGGATCAAGTTTGCGGTGGTCGGGATCGGGGTCAATGTCAATCACAAGGCGGGCGATTTCCCGGAAGATATCCGCGACAGCGCCACATCGATAAGTATCGAGCTGAAAAAGGAGATCAACCGGATTGATTTTGTCCAGAGACTTCTTTACAATTTCGAGAAACAGTATATTAAATTCAAAAAATACGGACTGGAGAAATCCAGAAAGCAGATTCTGGCTTATTCCTCGCTGATAAAACAGAATATTAAACTGCGGGTGGGCCGCAAGACGGTTTCCGGCCAGGTCCTGGATATCGACGAGATCGGGCGGCTGGTGATCGAGACGGAAAACGGGATCGAGCGGTTTATGGCCGGTGAGGTGACGATGCATATGGCGGACGGGCACCGGTAGAGATACAATGTGAAATATTTCACTTTGATTTTCGGGCTGAAAGGTTATATTCTGGACAAAGGCAGTATATTATAGAAAGCGAAGCATGTATTCTCAGAAAGTAATCGATCATTTTCAGAATCCCCGCAATGTCGGCGAGATCGAGAACGCCGATGGAGTCGGCACAGTCGGAAACCCGTCCTGCGGCGATATCATGAAGATGTATATAAAGGTCGAAAACGGGGTAATTACCGATATCAAGTTCAAAACCTTCGGGTGCGGAGCCGCTATCGCCACCAGTTCCATTACCACCGAGATGGTGTTGGGCAAGACGGTTGCCGAGGCCGAGGCGCTGACGCGCAACGATGTTGCCGATGCCCTGGGCGGACTGCCGCCGATCAAGATGCACTGCTCCAACCTGGCCACCGATGCCCTGAAAGCGGCTATCGAGGATTACCGGGCACGTCATAAACAGGAATAAACCAATGAAGCGGATGGGATTTTCGTGTGCGGTTTCAGCTTGCCTGATTCTGATAATCGCCGGGTGTATTCAAAAAGTCGAACGACCGGCGGCCATCGAGCCGGGCCGATATTTCCCGCTCCATGTCGGAGATGATTATTATTACAGCGGTCCGGTGGGGCATTTTGCGGTGGTTGACGCTATCGGGGATTTGCGGACTGTGGCCTATTTCGATTCATCGGGCGTGATTACCCATCGCGAGGATTATGTCAAAAGCGATTCCCGGATCGGGTTGAAGAGTATGATGTACCGGGTGCCGGGGCATGCTTATATCGGGTTCGAGCCGGCTTTGCCGTTTGTTCCGTGGTCGAACCTGATCGGCGACACACTTCTTTTCTCGTCAACCGAAATCCGCGGCGATTCCAATTTTACTCATTTGCGGATAATGGTCGAATATAAAATCACCGCGATCGAGACTTTGGTGACAATGGCCGGGACATTCGAGGATTGTATCAAGATCGGTATGACTTACCGGACGCTGGAAAACGGGGTTGGCAATAAGCTCGACGGGCAGAGCACCTGGTGGTTTACCCGGGATGTCGGGTTTGTCAGGTACGAGACGCCGGAAGGTGTCGGGGAATTGCTGAGAGCTGATGTTGACGGCCGATCCTATCCATAAAAATAATGTGTTGATGAGGCTGGCTATGGCCAAAATTACCAAGGATATGACAATGGGGGAAATAATGAAACAGGTCCCCCATGCCCGCGAAGTCATTCAGAAATATTTTCACGGCGGTTGCTGGGAATGCCCGGCCCACCAGCTGGAAACGCTGGAAATGGGCGCGGCGCTTCACGGTCACGATGTCAACCAGATTATCGCCGAGCTGGAAAGCCCGGAAAACTAAAACCTCTGTCCGTATTATCAACATTCCCCGGAGTGACAGTTCATGCCGGAATTGCCTGAAGTGGAAACGGTGGTTCGCGGTTTGCGAAGCACGGTACTCAATAAGATCATTAAATCCGTACAAGTAACATACTCCAAAATCGACAGTGATAATGCGCCGGGCTGGACCGATATCTTGCGAGGAATGCAAGTCATGGCGGTCCGCCGCCGGGGAAAAAATATACTGATGGATCTTTCCGGCGGGTACACGCTCTGGGTGCATCTCAAAATGACCGGGCACCTGTATTACCTTCCGGCCGACACGGAAATCGACAAACACGACCTGGTAATTTTCAATTTGACCGACAATGGTTATCATCTGCGTTTCAACGATTATCGCCGGTTCGGGCGGGTGCGGTTGTTTTCCACGGCCGAAATCATGAACCAGAAGGGGCTGGTGGAACTTGGCCCGGAGCCGCTGGAAATCGGGACGAATGAGTTTGTCCGGTTGTTCCGGTTGAAAAAGCGGATGATCAAACCGGCGCTTCTGGATCAGACCATGCTGGCCGGGCTGGGGAATATTTATTCCGATGAAACGTTGTTTCTTTCGAGGATACACCCGCAGAAAACTACCGACCGGATTGCCCCGCGGAAATTATCGGAACTGCACGGTCATATCCAAGCCATGTTGAAAAAGGCGATTCGCCTGATGGGAACCTCGGTTGACAGTTATGCCGGGGTCAACGGCCAGCCGGGCGGTTTCCAGAAATATCTCCGGGTTTACGGCCGTGAGGGTGAACCCTGTTTTGTCTGTGGAACGGCGATTGTCAGGAAGAAGATTGGTTCCCGCTCGGCGCATTTCTGCCCCCGCTGTCAGCGAATGGGACAATAATCGCGAACAAAACCTTCCGAATCCTGTTTAATTCCGTATACTTTAATACATTCGGCGATAATTCACCCTGAACTTTCGAGGATAAAATGGGCAAATCACTGACACATAAAATAATAGAAAATCACCTGGTCTCCGGGAAAATCAAGGTCGGAAATGAAATCGGAATCAAGATCGATGAGGTTCTTATTCAGGATATTACCGGAACCCAGGTCTTTTTGCATTTCGAGGCTATCGGTTTAAATCGGATAGGGGCGCGGGTGGCGGTTTGTTACGCCGACCATAATGTTCTCCAGATCAGGCCGGAGAATATGGAAGACCATCTCTACTTGCAGTCGGCGGCCAGGAAGTACGGAGCGTGGTATTCCAAAGCGGCCAATGGCATCGGTCACCAGATTCACCAGGAGCATTTCGCCATCCCGGGTGAAACCGCGGTCGGATCAGACAGTCATACCCCCCACTGCGGCGGGCTGGGTTTGCTGGCAATCGGGGCCGGGGGGCTGGATGTGGCGGTGGCGATGGGCGGCGGAGCGTATAACTTCGTCATGCCGCAGGTAATCAATGTCCGTCTGACCGGCAGTCTGAAACCCTGGTCAACGGCCAAGGATATTATCCTGGAGATGCTTCGCCGGGTCACGGTCCGGGGCGGGTTCGGAAAGATTTTCGAGTATTCCGGTCCGGGGGCGAAAACGCTCAATGTCCAGCAACGGGTGACTATCACCAATATGGGTACCGAGATGGGCGCGACCACCTCAATATTCCCCAGCGATGAAATCACGCGTCAGGACTATGAAATAACCGGGCGGCCGAAGGACTGGCGGGAGATGACGGCCGATGACGATGCCGTGTATGATGATCGGATGGAGCTGGATTTGTCGCAGATCGAGCCGCTGGTGGCCCAGCCGTCGCTTCCGGATAAAGTCGTCCCGGTCAGCCGGGTGGCGGGAGTGAAAGTCGAGCAGGTGATGGTGGGATCGTGCACCAACGGGGCTTATGCCGATCTGAAAGCGGTGACAAAAATAATGAAAGGCCGCCAGGTCCATCCGGAGGTCAATTTTTTCATCCATCCCGCCAGCCGGATGGCCCTGGAGCAACTGGCCGAGGAAGGTTATCTAACCGATTTAATACGGGCCGGGGTGAATGTGGCCGAGCCAACCTGCGGAGCCTGTATCGGTTCCGGCCATGTGCCGGCGCCGGGGACAAGATCGGTGCGGGCCATCAATCGTAATTTCCGCGGACGTTCGGGTTACAAAGACGATCTGGTGTACCTGGTCAGCCCGGAAACAGCCGCGGCCACGGCCATCAACGGCGTATTAACCGACCCGCGGACGCTCGAGATGGAGGCGCCGTTATCCGAGTTGCCGACGAAAATCAGGCAGGATAATCCCAATTTGATTAAACCGGCATCGGTCGAGGAGGCGAAAAATCTCGAAATCCGCCGGGGCGATAATATCCGCCCGGCCAATCCGAAAGAGGTGCTCTCCGACACCATCACCGGCGAGGTGTTAATCAAAGTCGAGGATGATATCAGTACCGATCACATCATGCCGGCCGCGGCCGAGATTCTGGCCTACCGGTCCAATATTCCCAAAATAAGCGAGTATGTGTACTATCGGCTGGACCCGACGTTTTCATCGAGAGCAAAAGAAAAAGGCGGCGGGTTTATTGTGGGTGGGGAAAATTACGGCCAGGGTTCCTCGCGCGAGCATGCCGCGCTGGCCCCGATGTATCTCGGAATCAAAGGGGTCATCGCCAAATCATTCGCGCGGATTCATCATTCCAACCTGGTCAATTTCGGCCTGCTACCGCTGGTGTTTTCGGACAAAGGCGATTATGACCGGATCGGGGCGGGTAATGAGCTGGTGATCGATAATTGTATCGAATCGGTTAACAAGGCTTCGTTTGTAATTCAAAACAAGACGCAGGGATTTTCATTCGAAGTAAAAGCCACCCTGACCGACCGTCAGAAGGAGCTATTGAAGCTCGGCGGATTATTAACATACACCCGCGAGAAAGGAATGAGCGGGAGGTAAAAAACAATAATCAGGAGTACCCTTCGTTTCACTCACTTCGCTTTACTCAGCGCAGGCAGGATTTACAGCAGGCCTTCTGACCTATCCAAGCCGAATGAGTCACCAGACAAGTGACAAACCGGACTATTATCCTTACTCATTGAATTTCGTTGGATTTATCGCGAATTCTCATTGCCAGACTCACTCGTAATACCGATCTGCGGAAATTTGCCCATAAAAGCGAAATACAAAGAAATGAACTATAATGGCCACAGGTAATACGGCAACTTGAGCAACCCGCCCGGAGGAAGAACTCAATCGGGTTGATTCATAATATGATACCGCTAACGGATCAGTCGGCCCGGTCTCTTTTGAAGACTTTCACAATCACATAGGCGATCAGGGCGAATACGAAAAAGACCAGCAACAGCCAGGCGATTCCCTGGAGGGTGCCGATTATTGTCTGATAAACTTCCAGCACCCAATGGTTATAGTCGAGAGTGATGACGACCGCCTCAGAATCTTTGGCGGTAACGATCGGCTCGATGTACTGCTTTAGTTGCCAGACTCGAACGCCTGAAGAAATACCGATCACATAGATGGCGTAGTTGAGATACCTGACCCAGGCGGAGCTGATATCGTCGGTGATAATCCGGGCCATGATTTTTTCCAGCGGCTTTTTGAACAGCCGGGCGACAACAAAGGAAACCAGGAGAGCAATCACGAAGGTTACGGCCAGAAGGGTGATAAACATATTTTGATCCTTTCGGAATATTCAATTTTTA
Organism: Candidatus Zixiibacteriota bacterium; assembly: GCA_016933955.1. Lineage (NCBI taxonomy): Bacteria > Pseudomonadati > Candidatus Zixiibacteriota > Candidatus Zixiibacteriota bacterium. The sequence goes on along the minus strand of JAFGTT010000008.1, from coordinate 140,884 downwards.
TGATTTCGGGATGATGATAATTTACTTTGTATCCTCTCCCCCGTTTTCCGCACCGGCGGCTTTGAGAATCAGGGCCGGTTCGGTCTCGGGGTGGAGCTGAAGCTCGAACATTTTCAAAATGGCCAGAAAAACGGCGGCGATAAACGGTCCCATAACAATTCCCAGAAGACCGAACAGGGCCACGCCGCCCATTATGGAGAAGAACAGCATCAGGGTATGGGTCTGGGTTTTACCGGAGAACAGGTGCGGGCGGACGAAATTGTCCAGCTGGCTGACCACCAGCAGGCCGATCGCGATAACGATTATTCCTTTGACCGGAGAGCCGCCCAGGATAAGAATGATCCCGGCCGGGATATAGACCAGAAACGGTCCGACAATGGGAACGAAGGCCAGGAAAGCCATGACCGATCCCCACAGGACCGGCGAGGAGATGCCGACGATGGCAAAAAGCAAACCGCCCAGGAAACCCTGGATAAGAGCCATAACCACCCCGCCATACATCATTCCCTCAATAACATGGCGCAGATGAGCATACATCAGGCCGATCTGGTTCGACTCCAAGGGGGTGATCCGTTTCATGAAGCCGATAATTCTTTCCCCGTCGCGGAAGAAATAGTACATCGAGAAAATCATCAAAAAGAAATAGAAAAGGGTCAGTGAGATATTGGCCACGGCGGCTGTGGCATGGGTGCCAATGGTTCGGGTGACACTGGCGACAGCGTCCTTGACGATGGATTCAAAATCGATCTCGGCCAGCTGGGGATACCCGACCAGTTTGTTCTTAATAAGATCGACAAACGGCAGATTGACCGACATCAGTTCTTTCAGGGCGCCTGATTTATAAGCAGTATTTATTTTCTGAACGGCGGTCGCGGCCTCATTGACGATCGAGGCCATCAGGTAGATGGCCGGCCCGATGATAATAATAAAAACCAGGATGCAGGAGATGAGCGAGGCCAGCCAGGCTCGTTTGACTTTTTTATGGAGCCAGGCGTAAAGGGGGTAAAAAACGATCACCAGGATACCGGCCCAGGCAATAGGGGTAAAAAACGGGATCATGAGGCGGTAAAAAAGATAGAAAAAAACCCCGACAATCAGAAAAAAAAGGGTGGTGGTGATATACTCGCGTTTCATAGTTTATTCAATTCGAATTCGGGCTTATTCAAGATGGCAAAATTAAAATATGTAATCAACCATAAACTTGCATAATCGGGGATATGCGGCGCAGGGGGCGATATTTTGGCCAGGGTTAATATGCCTTGACACATGGGATAAATAGGCTATATTATAACCGATTATATAATAGTCGTTTAGAGAAAAACATGAAGACCTGGTGGAATCAGATGAAGAAATCTTTAATTTTTCTGCTGTTTTCCCTCACTATCCTTGCCTCGGCTGTTGATCTTCTGGCCTATGATGGTGCCGAGCAAGAAATTATTGCCATACAAAAAGAAATCGATGAACAGGGCTTGAACTGGAAAGCCGTCCTGACTCCAAATATGACCGAATATTCGCCCGAGGAACGTCGGCAATTGACCGGTTTGAAACTGCCCGACAACTGGAAAGAAATCTGGGAGAAACATCTCGATCGCAATTTTGTCAAGCTGGCGGCCGAGGATTTACCGGAATCGTTCAACTGGGCCGATTCGGGCAAGGTAACTTCGGTTAAAAACCAGGGCAGTTGCGGTTCCTGCTGGATATTCGGCGCTATCGGGGCACTTGAAGCTATCTACAAAATTCAGCGCCAGGTGGAACTGGACCTGTCCGAGCAACAGATATTGTCCTGTGTATCGGGCGGCTGGGGATGTGATGGCGGCTGGATGGGTGATGTTTACGAACATTGCCAGTCGTATGGTTCGATTCTGGAAACGGCCATGCCGTACCAGGCCGACGATGAGGTCCCCTGCACTGAGGATCTGTATCCGGTTTATGCCAACATTACCGGCTGGACGGGTATTTCCAACGACGAGGTGTCACTGAAGACGGCCATTATGACCGCACCGGTCTGTGTGGCCATGACGGTTTATGATAATTTCCAGTCCTACGGCGGGGGATGTTATGCTCATGCCGATGAAACCGAGGAAATCAATCACGCGGTGTTGCTGGTCGGATGGGATGATAACGCCTGTGACGGTGCGGGCGCCTGGATTCTCAAAAACAGCTGGGGGACATTCTGGGGCGATGATGGTTACGGTTGGGTTAAATACGGCACCTGTAATCTGGGAGTGGCCGCGGCTCTTTTGAATATCGAGGCGGTACATATTCTCTCCCCGACTTTCCTGCCCAATGCCAATAAGTACTGCTATGACGGGGAGTTCAGCTACCAGTTCGAGGCCGAGGGCGCCACACCGCCGTACCACTGGTACAAACAGGTCGGCACCCTGCCCGACGGCATGGTTCTGGAGGAGTCCGGTTTGCTTCACGGTATTCCGACCCGTGCCAAGAATTATGTTTTCGCTCTGCGCTGCGAGGATTCCTCGACACCGACCATCAAGTTTCTGAAATATTTCATGATAACGATCGCGGATGGTATTTACGGTGACGCCGATTGTAACTGCAATTATAACATTCTGGACGCTACCAGCTTGATTACTTACCTCTACAAACAGGGTCAAGCGCCGGTTTGCAGTCTGGGCGGTGATGCCAATGTCGATGAATTGACGAATATTCTCGATGTGACGTATTTGATAAATTACCTTTATAGAGGCGGCCCGGCTCCCGGCCCGGAGCAATAATATTTGTAAGTTCGCGGCCGCGGCTATCGATGCCGCGGCCGTTTTGTTTTCAAAGCTGTTCCCGCGCCCGTTCAATTTTCACTTTACATTGCCCGATAACTAACTTAAATTATCAGGCTATTGAAATTTAAGGTTTCTGAGCCATTAAAAGAAGTGTTGCGAAATGAAATTCGATCAGCTAAAAGATTTTAGTATTCCGGCGATGGAAGCGGAAGTCCTCAATTACTGGGAAGATAACCGGATTTTTGAAAAATCCATGGAGGCGGTCATGGATCGCCCCCATTTCGTTTTCTATGAGGGCCCGCCGACGGCCAACGGCCGTCCGGGTATTCACCATATTATCGCCCGCACCATCAAGGATCTGGTTTGTCGCTATAAAACCATGAAGGGCTACCGGGTGGATCGTAAAGCCGGCTGGGACACTCATGGACTGCCGGTGGAAATCGAAGTGGAGAAAGCTCTTAACCTCGACACCAAAGCCAAGGTTGTGGAATACGGGGTGGAGAGATTCAATCAGAAATGCCGGGAATCGGTTTTTAAATATATCAATGACTGGAATGAAATTACCCGGAAAATCGGCTACTGGCTTGATCTCTCCGACGCCTATATCACCCTGACCGATGATTATGTCGAGACGGTCTGGTGGATACTGAAAAATCTTTTTGACCGGGATTTGATTTATAAAGGTTTCAAGACGGTTCCTTTCTGCCCCCGGTGTGAAACCGGCCTGTCGAGCCATGAGGTGGCGCAGGGATATATGGAAGTTTCCGACCCATCGGTCTTTATCAAGGTCAAAGCGGCGGATTCGGGTGACGATTTCGCCTATGTCGTCTGGACCACCACCCCGTGGACCCTGCCGTCCAATGCCGCCCTGTGCATGCATCCTGATGCCGATTATGCCCTGGTGGAGTTCGGAGGCGAAAAACTGGTGCTGGCCGCGGCGCTTTTAGACCGGGTGCTTGGTGAAGGATACCGGGAAATCAGTCGGAAAAAAGGCTCGGAGTATATCAATAAGAAATACAAACCGATTTTCGATACATTCAAGGATCAGGCGGACAAAGCCTTCTATATTATCAATGCCAATTTCGTGACCCTCGAGGACGGTTCCGGGATAGTGCATATCGCTCCCGGTTATGGAGCCGATGATTATGAAGTCGGGCAGAAACATGGTTTGCCAGTCCTTCAGGCGGTGGCCGCCGATGGGCATTTCAAAGAGGATTCCGGCAAATACGCCGGAAAATGGATCAAGGATACCGATCCGGAAATTATCCGGGATCTGAAGGAGGCCGGAAAATTATTCAAGAAAGAAACATACATTCATAATTATCCCTTCTGCTGGCGGTGTGATTCCCCGCTGGTCTATATCACCCGGCACAGCTGGTATATCAAAACGACTCAGTTCAAAGAGCAACTGATTCGGAACAACAACATCACCAACTGGTATCCCGATGAAATCCGGGTGGGCCGGATGCTGGACTGGCTGGAGAATAACGTCGATTGGGCGCTTTCCCGGGAACGTTTCTGGGGGACGCCTCTGCCGATTTGGATCTGCGATTCCTGCGGGCATAAAACAGCGGTGGGCTCGATTGAACAACTTCGGCGTGAGGGGATAAATGTCCCGGATAAAATCGATGTTCACAAGCCGGGAATCGATTTGATCAAGCTGAAATGCGACAAATGCGGCGGGGTTATGACCCGCGTTCCGGAAGTAATTGATACCTGGTTCGATTCCGGCGCTATGCCCTATGCACAGTGGCATCATCCGTTCGAAAACCAGGAGATGTTCGAGATAAAATATCCGGCTGATTTTATTTCCGAAGCTGTTGACCAGACCAGGGGCTGGTTCTATACCTTGCTGTCGATCTCGACCATGTTGTTCGACAAACCGGCTTTCAAAAACGTCATCGTGATCGAAATGATCCTTGACAAACTGGGCAAGAAAATGTCGAAGCATAAGGGCAATGTGGTCGATCCGTTCGAAATTATCGAAAAACACGGGGCCGATCCGCTTCGCTGGTATATGCTTTTCAATTCCAACCCGTGGGTTCCGACTAAGTTCGACGAAGACGGCCTAGTGGAAGTGATTCGGAAATTGTTCGATACCCTGAAAAACAGTTATACCTTTTTCGCTCTTTATGCTAATGTCGACGAGATCGCCGGGCGAGCCAATAAGGCGGGCGGCTCGGTGGAGGAATTCCTGGAAAATCTGGCAGGGGAGCCGGAGCGGATTGATCGCTGGATTGTTTCCCGGTTTAATACGGTGGTGAAAAAAGTCGGCGAGCGGCTGGATAATTATGATCTGACACCGCCGACCCGGATTATCACCGATTTTGTGATCGATGACCTTTCCAACTGGTATATCCGCTTGAACCGGAGACGATTCTGGGCGGGCGGGGATGACCCGTCGAAGATGAGGGCTTATCTTACCCTGTACCGGGTCCTCCTGGGAACGGTCAGGCTGATGGCACCTTTCACACCGTTTATAGCCGAATTTCTCCACCGGCAGTTAACCATGCCGAATAACGGTACCAGCCTCCCCTCGATTCATATGGAGGAATACCCGGTTCCGGATGAATTGTTGATTGAACCGGAGCTTGAGGAGTCAATGAGCCTGGTTCAGCAGGTGGTATCACTGGGCCGAGCGGCAAGAAATCGAAAAAATCTGAAGGTTCGGCAACCGCTTTCCGGAATTAGAATTCACCTGCAGGGTCAGGATCAGTTTGAAAAAATCGAAAGCCAGATAGATACTATTTGCGAGGAACTCAATATCAGGGCTGTTGAGGAATTGAAAGATGTTTCCGAGGTGGTCAGTTATCAGGCCAAGCTCAATTTCGCCAAGGCCGGTCCAAGATTTGGGGGAGCGGTCAAAGAAGCGGCCGGCAAGATTCAGGCTCTTGACAGCACGGCTATCGCCAAGTTTATCCGCAAGGGTAATATCGAGATAGTTGTCGGCAGTGAAGTCTGTGAACTGACAGCCGAGGAGATCGAGGTTATCAAATTGGAAAAGGAAGGCTACGCGGTTGAGAGCGGTAACACGATTACTGTTGCCCTCCGGACGGAAATTGACGATATTCTACGAGATGAGGGCTTTGCGCGGGAGATGATCAACAAGATTCAGAATATGAGAAAATCATCCGGCTTTGAAGTAACCGACCGTATAAGTGTAATGGCAACGGCGGCCGAACCATTGTTCTCGGCAGTGAAAAAACACCGCGATTTTATCTGTGGTGAGACACTGGCGGATACGATTGACCTGGTGGACAGCATTCCGAAGAGTAATGGCGGCAAAAAATGGAATATAAATGGAGTTGAGGCTGAAATAGCCGTTATAAAGAAATAGGCTGGTGTAATTATGAAAAAGTCCGAATTGGAGAAATACGAAAAACTCCTTTTGAAAAAGCGGGAAGAAATCACCGAGCAGATGCAGTCCCACAAGGACAATGTGGACGCTACCTCGAAAGAGGCGACCGGGGATCTTTCGAGCTATTCCTACCATATGGCCGATCAGGGCACCGACAATATGGAACGCGAAAAAGCCTTCATGTTCGCCTCTAAATCGGGACGTCTACTGTACCATATTGATGAAGCTCTGCGGCGGCTCCGTAAGGGTGAATACGGTAATTGTTTTTCCTGCGGCAAGCCCATACAAAAGGCCAGGCTCGAGGCTGTTCCGCACGCCCGGTTGTGTCGCGAGTGCAAGGAAAAGGAAGAGGAGGCGAAAGCTGGGCGATAATAACTGGCGACGGTTGATCTTGCCCTTCCTGACAACCCTGGTTGTTATTATCGCCGATCAGTTTTCCAAAGTCTGGGCAGTCCATTTCCTGGCCGACAAGGGGTCATATCAGGTCCTCGGTCAGTTTTTCCAGATCAGACTGGTTCTCAATGAAGGTGGCGCGCTGGGGACCAATTTCGGTAGCGGGACATTTTATCTCATCTCATCGATCCTGATCCTGATAATCGTAATTTATCTTATCCTGACCAACCGGGAAAATTACCGAATGACCATTCCGATGGGGCTCATCGCCGGGGGGGCTTTGGGCAATATTATCGACCGTCTCAGAACCGGTCAGGTAATTGATTTTCTGGATTTCGATTTTTTCGATTTCAGCCTGTTCGGGCGGCAGATCGAACGCTGGTGGATTTTCAATATCGCCGACGCCGCCATAACCGCGGCCGTTATTTTCCTGATCATATTCGTTATTCTGTTTCCCGGGAAAAAGTCGTCTCCCCGGCCCGAACCGGATAATCACGCTAAATTATAAATATCCAAAGATATTCAATTTTTTTGCGGATAACATATTGTGCCGGAAACGACAATGTGTTATTTAGGCAATGTTGTCGGAAAAGGATAATTATAATTAATGAGGAATTCAAATGATAGATAAAAACGAAGTGATGAGAGTTCTGGGAACAATCGACGATCCAGAAATCCGAAAATCCCTGACCGATCTTGATATGATCAAGAAGGTCGATATTGATGGTGACAAAGTGACAGTCGAGGTTCTTCTGACCATTCCCGAATGTCCGATGAGGAAACAAATCAGCTCAGAAATAGAAAAAGGAGTTGGTTCTGTGGCCGGGGTTGCTCAGGTGGAGGTGACTCTGGGAGTTATGACTCCAGAACAGCGTAAAGACCTGGTGCGCAAGATCTATGGTCAGGACCACAAACAGGTGGCCGCGGCCGAGGGTAAACAGGGTAACGTGGCCGGGGATTTTGCCAAACGGGTAATTGCGGTGGCCTCGGGCAAAGGCGGGGTCGGCAAATCGACCGTAACCAGTAATCTGGCCGCCGCCTTGAGCCGGATGGGCAAAAAAGTCGGGGTGCTGGACGCCGATGTTTATGGATTTTCCATCCCTCGTATTCTGGGGGTGGGCGGACAGCCTACGGTAATCGATGATCATATCGTGCCAATCCGAAGGGAGAATATCCAGGTGATGTCGATCGGATTTTTTGTCGACGAAACCACTCCGGTAATCTGGCGAGGTCCCCTGCTTCATAAAACCATCAACCAGTTTATTTCCGATGTTCTCTGGGATCAGCTTGATTATTTGCTGATTGATCTGCCGCCCGGAACCGGTGATGTCACTATTTCGATCGCCCAGGCTCTGCCGAAGGCTGAGATACTGGTTATAACCACGCCCCAACCGGTAGCCTCACATACTGCCGGGCGGGTGGCCAAAATGGCTGAACAAACTAAGCTTGGGGTTCTGGGTGTGGTGGAAAATATGTCGTACTTTGAGAGTAATGGCAAAAAGGAATATATTTTTGGTCAGGGTGGCGGCAGGGAATTAGCCAAAACCCTGGGGGTACCGTTTTTGGGTGAAATTCCCCTTAAAACCGAAATCCGCGAGGGTTCGGATGCCGGCGAGCCGGCGGCTTTCTCCGGCAATGAGCAGTTGACACAATATTATCTGACGGTTATCGCTCAGATCGGCTGATTGCCACCTGCGGTTTTATATATTACATCTTAGACGGTTACGACTTTTAAGAATTTAATTGTAATGGTCGGCCGGTATTGTCGGCTTAAAATCACACCGGCAGAAAAGCTATAATTACCGCTTGGATAGTCTCTTACGAATTGGCCTGTTTTCGAATAAATTATCACTTTTCATAATAGCGATTATTTTTTTTATTGTATGAGGTATATCAGGTTTAGTCATTTAGCTAAAATTGTGGGATTTTTCCGCGTCTGATATTTATTTTCTTGCTTTTCAACAGGTTAAGATTTTTCCGCGGAGCCTGTTTTGTTAATTGATTGTTGATAATTTTCCGTCGGTTTTTTTGTTATGTTCGAGAATGACATGTCTTTCCCGATTTTAATTATCGGGGCGATTATTTTCCTGATTATTATCGGGAGAGAATCATTTATCAAAATGATTTTCAATCTGGTGCGGGGTGTTTTTTATTTATCCCTGGTTGCCATCGCCGGATATATACTGAAACATTACTGGAGGGAAGTTCTATTCCATGCCCAGCGAATGTGGGCGGATATTCATGAGATTCTGGGGTGAGAGGTTTCTGTCAATCTATATTTCCACTAATCCTCAAGTGGAATTCCCGACCGGCCGATTATCCCTTGCCAGCACTGGCCTTACGACTTTTGATAATTTTTTCCCGACAGAATTCTAACCGTGATATTTATCGACAAAAAAGGACTGTTTTTCTAATATCCGCTTGGATAATAACTTTGAAGTCGTGGAAATATTTGTTTTAACCGCCTTGACCCGGAGGGGATTCTTTGTATTATTATCACACCTTCAGAAGTTATTGCATTATATTGTGTTAATAACTTGTGGGGAACCCTTGAGGGAGTTGTGACAGTTATGCTACTATGTTTGAGGTGTTTACGCGATTGCGACAGTATTTTTGGAAATGTGGATAACATGTCGATTGCCCGAGACCACAAGTCCTCAACGTAATTTCTAATCTTTCAAAAATCTTAGGGAGTGAGATTTTGAATTTCATTGATGCAGGGGGAAAAATGTCATCAGTTAATCATACGGAAAAGAGAGCAATCTGGGATAGTTGCCTTAATTATATGGCACTCCGCGTTAAAAAGAGTTCTTTTAACACCTGGTTCAAATACACCAAGGGGGTAACCAATGGCAATGATGATTTGACAATTGTCGTTCCCAATCAATTCGTGGCTGATTGGTTGACCGATCGCTATTCCGATTTGATTTCCGAAGCCATTAAAGAGATTGCCGGTAAGTCTCTGGATTATAAATTTGAAATCAGCGGCCCCGGCGATATGCTTGGCCAGACGGAAATAAATTTTGCCCCGAAACCGGAAGCGGTTGAGTCCTTCGAACATGATGCGGTTGCTCATGATTATCCTCTCAATGAAAGATTCCGTTTCGATAACTTCGTGGTGGGTAAATTCAACCAGTTTGCCCATGCGGCCACCATGGCCGTAGCCGAGGCACCCGGCAAAACCAATTATAATCCGCTGTTGATCTACGGCGGCACGGGGTTGGGAAAAACCCATCTGGCCCAGGCGATCGGACATTTTGTTCGAGGGCAACTTCCCGATCGAAAAGTAATTTACGCCACCTCGGAAAGATTCACCTCGGATTTCATCTCCGCGGTTTCCAGCGGAACAATTGGAGATTTTACTTCGCTTTACCGTTCTGCCGATATTCTTCTGATTGATGATATCCAGTTTTTCTCCGGGAAGGAATCGACCCAGGAGCAGTTTTTTCATACTTTCAACGATCTTTTTCACTGCGGCAAGCAGGTGGTGTTGACATCGGATCGCCATCCCCGAGATATAAAGGGTCTTGAGGAGCGTCTTCTCTCGCGATTTTCATCGGGGCTGGTGGCTGATTTGCAACCGCCGGATCTGGAGACAAGGATGGCTATTTTGCGTAAGCGGACACAACAGGAGAAAGTCGAAATACCCGAGGATGCCTTATATTTTATCGCCGATAATGTAACTAACAATATTCGGGAGCTGGAGGGTTCGCTGACCAAGCTAATCGCATATTCTTCTCTTGAAAAGGCCACCATCAATCTTGATTTCGCGGTCAGGGTTCTTGGTAAGGAAATCGTCCGCCCGAAAAACGAATTGAGTATTAAGCAGATACAAAAGAAAACGGCGGAATTTTTCCAGATCGAACCGGAGATGATGACGGCCAAGAAAAAAACGGCCCGGATTGCGCTGGCCCGTCAGGTGGCCATGTACATGACCCGTCGGTTGACCGGATTTTCTTTGAAAAGCATCGGTGAGGCTTTTGGTGGCCGTGATCATTCCACTGTTATCCATGCTTGCGACCTGATAGAGAAAAAGATTGAATCCGATTTCGATTTCCGCGAAAAAGTGAATAATCTTTCTTCCTCCCTCATCCATTAAAGATGTCAACAGGTTGTGATTTGGAGTGTGATGGGAATGTTGGTTGATTTCGAGATGTGGAAAAGGACCGGAGATAAAATCTTTTGTTGACATTTTATCAGGCAGGGAATTATTGTTGGGCAGAAAGATAAGTTATTAGGCGGTAATAAATAAATAGACCGACATGGATTTTATAAACAAATCAACAGAACTTATTAATATTACTTCTTATATATAAATAGAAGGAATAATAATTATCGGATGTGTGTAACAACTCCGGAGGATAACGGAAATGAAGTTTAATTTGTCTAAATCGAGATTGAGCGGATATCTTCAATCAGTGATGCAGGTTGTTCCAACCAAATCCACTTTGCCGATATTATCGAATATTCTTTTCGAGGCGTTGGATGATAAATTAAAAATTTCTTCGACTGATCTTGAGGTATCGATAACCGCCACCTTCGACTGTACCGTTGCCAAAAAAGGAGTTGCTGTTCTCCCTGGAAGAATTTTATTCGATATAATTAAGGAACTTCCAGAATCCGATATTTCTTTTGAGGGTACGACCAGTCGGGTGGAAATCAAGGTACCCAATGGCTCATACAAAATTGCCTGTGCCTCATCGGATGATTTCCCCAAGCTACCGATTGTCAACACCAAGAAAGAGATTCGAATTGACGGCAGTGATCTGGTAGCCATGATCAAGAAGACGACCTTTGCCTGCTCAACTGATGAAACCAGGCCGGCCCTTAATGGCGTTCTCTGGTCCACCAAGGGTGACGCCATGAATATGGTTGCCACTGATGGTCATCGGCTGGCCAAATTTTCGGTGGATAATAAGAAACTAAAAGGAATATCCGAGGATATTATTATTCCTCCCAAAGTGTTGAATATCATTCCGAAATTCATCAGCGAATCCGATGGTGAAGTCGGGGTTATTTTCGGGGAAAACAATATTATTTTCAATCTCGATGATGTTATTCTTACCTCGCGTCTGATCGAGGGCCCGTATCCCAACTATGAGCAGGTTATTCCATCGGAAAATGATAAAAAGATGGCCATTTCCAAGGAAAATCTGATGGGGGCGGTCCGGCGGGTATCGATTTTATCCAATTCCCTGACTCACCAGGTAAAATTCGCTATTAAGAACAATACTCTGACCATCTCGACCACCAATGCCGATGTCGGCGGGGAAGGCAAGGAAACGATACCGTGCGAATTCAGCGGCGATGCTATTGAGCTGGGTTATAATGCCAATTATATTTCCGATGTCCTGGCGAAAATCGACGGCGATGAGGTTATTTTTGAGCTGTCCAACGCGATTTCGGCGGGATTGATCTATTCCCCGGAAATTCCGAAAGATGATTTTCTTTGCTTGATAATGCCGCTTCGGCTGGCCGATTAAGACATGATATTACGGATCGGGAGGGAAAGGTAAAGCCCGGCCCATAGATGTTTGTCAGAAATATTGAAATAACATCATTTCGTAATCTTGACTCCTGTCGGATCGAATTCGATCCCGGAGTCAATGTTTTTTATGGCTTGAACGGAGTCGGCAAAACCAACCTGCTCGAAGCTGTTTTTGTTTTGATGCTGGCGCGGTCGCCGCGCGGTGCCAATGACGCGGTGTTGCTTAAATCCGGGGCGGAGTATTACCGGATCGAGGGCGAGATTGATTTCTCCGGACGGTCTCATGAGCTGGCCGTGGCGTATCAGGGAGGCGGGCGAAAACGGATAACGGTGGACCGGGTCGGAGTCAGGGCGGCGGAACTGTACGATAAATGCACCGCCGTAGCCGCGGCGCCGGAAGATATCACGCTTCTTTCCGGGCCACCATCAAACCGGCGCGATTTTATTAATACCTATCTCTCCCAGTCATCCCCGACATATATTGCCGATCTGTCCGACTATCAGAAGGCCCTGGCCCAGAAAAACGCTTTTTTAAAACAGGATGATAATGCCGGGGAAACGCCTTTTGATGATCTGCTGGTGCAGTACGGGTCGGCTATCATGCAGGCCCGGGCGGGTTTTCTCCTGGCTGTCAGCGAACGGGCGGCGAAATATTATGAAAAAATATCAGGAGGCCAGAAACTGGCCATCGCCTATCGGCCGTCGGTCGAGACAAGAGATCTTTACGACCGGGATGCAGTTGAAAGAGCTTTTTATGAGAAGCTGAAGAAATATTTTCAACGCGAGCGGATTATCCAGTCGGCTCTGGTCGGGCCTCATCGCGACGATGTAGATATGACGATTCAGGATTATCCGGCCCGGACGCATGGTTCGCAGGGGGAAATCCGGACCGCCGCAGTGTCGCTGAAACTTGGTGTTTATGATTATCTTCACCAGGTTCGCCGCGTTAAACCGGTTTTGCTACTGGATGAAATTTTCGCCGAGCTTGATGATGGAAGGAAAAGTATGCTGGCTGATATCTTCGGTCAGTTCGGGCAGGTTTTTATCACGGCCGCGACCAGGGTTCCCGGAAAACTGCTTGAACGCGCCAGGATTTTCCATATTGAAAACGGGGTTGTTCAGACGGGATAGGAAAGGTTATATTCGGATATGCCGCAACTCAGAATCAGAGGTATCGAAAAGTCTTTTTCCGGGAAGAAAATTCTCGAGGATATTTTTCTTGAGACCGGTGAAGGCGAACTGGTGGTTATTCTGGGTCCGTCGGGGTGCGGGAAATCGACCCTTCTAAGATTGATTGCGGGGCTGGAGGATGCCGATGACGGTGAGATCTGGATCGGTAACAACCGGATCGATCAGCTTCCGCCCCGGCGCCGCAATGTGGCGCTGGTGTTTCAAAACTATGCTCTTTATCCCCATATGACAGTCGAGCAGAACCTGGCTTTTCCATTGAAAATCGCCAAAACTCCGCGGAAAGTTATCCGGGAAAAAGTCCTCGAGATCGCCACCCTGCTGGGATTATCGGACCGGCTTGATGCGCACCCGGCCAAACTATCCGGGGGCCAGCGGCAACGGGTGGCGTTAGGACGGGCGATCATCCGGCAACCCGATTTGTTTTTGCTGGATGAGCCATTGTCCAACCTTGATGCGGACATGAGAGCGCGGATGCGCCGCGAGCTGGTTGCCCTGCAGAAACGCCTGGCGACCACCACGGTCTATGTTACCCATGACCAGACCGAAGCACTCACCATGGCTGACCGTTTAGCGGTAATAGATTCCGGTCGAATCAGGCAGATCGGTTCGGTCGATCAGGTTTACAACCGCCCGGCCGATTTATTCGTGGCCACTTTTCTAGGATCACCGCGGATGAATATTATTAACGGGTGGATCAGCGATGATCAGATCAAGCCCTTCCGGGTTTCATCGGTGTTTATCAAGTCGGATTACAAATCTCGCGAGGTGACGGTGGGGATTCGTCCGGAGGATATAATCCCCGGTCCGGACGGTGAATATCCGGCGACCGTGAAAAGCATCGAGTATCTCGGTGACCGATGTATCGTGACGGCAGGCTACATGGAGATAGATTTAATGCTTTTGGCCGAGCCGAAACGTTACACGGTCGGCGATAATATCCGTTTCACCATCAGGACCGATCGGGTTCACCTGTTCGACCGTGAGGAGGGAACTTGCCTGACCAGTTAAGAACATATTTATGAATCTTTTATCTTTGTTTTGCCGTAGATTTTAATAGTTGATTATCGGGAGGACTTTTATTAAAATTAATCATGAATTACAGTAATCTGGTCAATCGCGCTTTTATTCTTTCATGGAAGCACAAAATTCTCTGGATTCTGGGTTTTTTTGCCGCCTCCTTCGGGACCTTTAGCGGGCTGGATGATATTATCGAGTATTGGTCGGATAAACATTCGATGGATACCGATAATTACTTCTTTGAAAATATCATTGACTGGTTTCAAAACAATCCGGAAATATCGGTAGCCTTGATCCTTTTCATCGTCGGCGCGGCCCTTCTGCTGGGATTGATACTTTTTGTTCTCGGCCAAATCAGTATTGCCGGGCTGATCGAGGGGGTAATCCGGATTGAGGGCGGTCGGGAGTACAAACTCCGGCAGCTTTTTAAGGTGGGCGCATCGTTCTTCTGGCGTTATATCGGACTGCTCTTTATTTTTATCGGAATCGGGATCGTCTTTGGAATAGTTCTAATTGCACCTATTGTTATCGCCTTTGTCATTGCGAAGGTCCTGGGTGTTCTGGGGATTTTGATCGGTATTCCGATTTTGTTCGCGGGGATATTCTTTTTTGGCAATATTTATTCCCTGGCGCAGCGGGAAATTATCTCAAACCAAACGCCGGTGACCAGAGCCATTGGAGAAGGGTACCACCTGGTTGTCAAAAATCTTGGCCCCAACATTGTTATTTTCTTGATCGAGATGTTTCTCTCGATTGCCATAGTTATCGCCGGGTTAATTATTATTGCCATGTTTGCCATCCCGATGTATCTCCTGGCCGCCGTTTCGACTCTCTGGCTGGTACTGATTCTGTTGCTGGGGATTCCCATTTTCCTCTGGGTCATTATCGTGGTCGAGGGCTTTCTGGGGACTTTTTTCAATTCCCTGATGACTCTCTTTTACATTGAACTGCGAAAGATAACGCCGCCTCGCCCCGGGCCGCAAATCTATCCGGGACCAACACCGGAAGGCACACCGGCCGGTTAATCGCCAACCCCCCTTTTTATAATAAAAGCCCTGGTTAAGCGTCGCGGTTATTGATATTCTTATTTTCCGCGGCCGAACAGGTTCAGGATAACAGTCACGATAAATGGGAGTATCAGGCCGGTAACCAGTGGGAAATAAAAGGCGGTGCGACCTTTTCTAATATAAATATCGCCGGGGAGATTTCCAAGGAAGGGGATTTTATCGGCAAAAAGCATGATAATTCCGGTCAGCAGAAACACCGCACCGGTAATGATGAGAATTTTTCCGATGGTTCCGTTCGGAATGGTTTAAATATACAACCGATGAAGGAATTCTCTTCAAATAAAAAGGCCGGCAAATCTGACCGGCCTTCTTTTCGGGTAAGTAAATAATTCATTCCTGAACGGCTGAGTCACCCGGTTCGGTGCGAATCCTGTTCTGACCATATAACCTGTCATTGTGTCATCGCCAATTATTTTATCTTCATCTTTTAATTTGTTATTTAATTAAGATTCGTGCCAGAACCAGTAATCAATTGAATGACAATAAAGTAGATTTTTAGAGGGAAAGATGGTCTGAATGGGTGTGCCGGATTGGCAGATATGGCCACTCTATTGTGGCAGTCAATTATGCCAAATCTGCGTTATGACTGCCGAAATGGTGAAATTGTTTTTTGTCCCGTATCGGTTGCCAAAACAAGAATGTAAACTCCTCAAAGAACAGCAGGTTCCTCGGATATCAGGCGATAGGCCGATTTGTTGCGACCGTATCCGAATCGTTCGATTTCATGACGTGCCTCAAGATCCTGTTTTACGGCCTCAACATACCATGCAACGGATCCGTCGAACGAATAGCTGAGGTGTTTTCTCACCTCCTGGATTAACTCGGTATGGGTGAGCCGGCGACTCTTAAGGGATTTTATTATTGCGGTCCGGATGGTATCGTATTTTTGCCGGGCAATATTGACACCTCGCTTATCTTTGGGATGAATAGTCATTATCTTTTCATCCATAGAATATCCTCCGTTTATCCCGGTGATTAAATTACACGGATTCATATGCCCGGATCGATTTAATAATCCGGGTAAAATTATATACGATGGAAAGATAAAAAGTGTTTAAGCAATCCAGATAGTTTTTATATTGACGAATTCCCTGATACCGTAATGAGATAATTCGCGACCATAGCCGGATTTCTTGACACCACCGAATGGCAGGCGGGGATCGGATTTAGTCAGGCCATTGATAAACACCGCCCCGGTTTCTATCCGCCGGGCAACCATTTCGGCTTTTTTAATGTTTCTCGACCAGACCGAACCGCCCAACCCGAAGACCGAATCATTGGCCACCCGAATAGCGTCCTCGGTATCTTTGGCTGGTATAATAGCCGAGACCGGCCCGAAGGTTTCCTGTTCATAGGCCGGCATGCCTTTGCGAACATCGGTCAGAACTGTCGGTTCATAGAAAACGCCTGGTCGGTCGGCTCTTTTCCCGCCACAGAGCAAACGGGCCCCCATCCTGATTGATTCTTTAACCTGTTCCTCAAGTTCCTCGAGAAGATCGAGACGGGCCATGGCCCCGACTTTGGTATTTTCATCGAGCGGGTCGCCGACCTTGAGAGATTTCATTATAGCCGTTTGCTGTTCCTCGAATGCTCGCAACATCGGTTCCACTACGATAAACCGTTTGGCGGCGATACAGCTCTGTCCGGCGTTAATCATCCGAGCCTTGGCCGAGGTGGCGACACAGGCCGGCAGATCGGCATCCTCGAGAACGATAAAAGGATCTGAGCCACCCAGTTCGAGAACCGTTTTTTTGAGTTCCCGGCCGGCGGCCGAGGCCACTGCCATCCCGGCCGGTTCCGAGCCGGTCAGGGTAACGGCTTTGATTCGCGGATCGGCGATAATTCTATCGACCAACTTTGAAGAAATCAGCAGAGTTCGGAATATATTTTCCGGGAAACCGGCTTCGAGGAAAACCTGCTCGATATCCAGGGCGCAACCGGGGACATTGGAAGCGTGTTTGAGAACCCCGGCATTGCCCGCCATCAGGGCCGGGGCGGCGAACCGGAAAACCTGCCAGTAGGGGAAATTCCAGGGCATGACGGCCAGAACCACTCCAAGCGGTTCGAACGCCACAAAACTTCGGCTGGCATCAGTTTCGATAATTTCATCGGTCAGGAATTTTTCGGCGTTATCGGCATAGTAATCGCACACCCAGGCGCTCTTTTCAATTTCGGCTTTAGATTCGGTGATAGTCTTGCCCATCTCGAGAGTGATCGTCCGGGCGTATTTATTGATATTTTTCCTGAGTATTTCGGCCGCCCGATGCATCAAGCGGGCTTTTTCGGCAAAGTCGATTCGGCGCCATTCTTTCTGGCGTAAGTCAACCAGATCGATTATCCGGCCGACTTCTTCAGCCGTATGCTCGCGGTATTCTTTGATCAGTTCATTGGTGGCGGGGTTTATCGCTTTCATAACATCCTCACTATCTTATGAGATCAGCGGGTTGAGTTTATCGGGATTGATATCAAGTTCTTTGATGGCCATTTCGACCAATTTCCGCTCGATGGCTTTTTCGCGCCAGAGGGACGACAGGGCGGCCAGGGCAATATACCGGGCATCGACTTCGAAGAAATCGCGCAATTGCTTCCGCCCGTCGGAACGCCCGAATCCGTCGGTTCCCAGGGGTAAAAACGGACCGGGAACCCATTTTGCGATTGAGGCCGGCAGTGCCCGAACATAATCTGAGGCGGCGATAAAGACACCTTTTTCTTTTTCCAGGATGCTGGTCAAATACGGTTTTTTCCGGTCTTCGGCGGGATGCAGCATATTGTACCGTTCGGCATGGAGGGCGTCGAGGTACAATTCCTTGTAGCCGGTCACCGACCAGATATCAGCGGCCAGCCCGAATTTTTCTTCAAGAATTTCTCCGGCCCGGACAGCCTCATTCAGAATGGCCCCGGAGCCGAGCAGGTGGGCCCTTGCCTTGGAGGTTTTATTATCCGAGCGATGGTACCTGTAGAGACCTTTCAGGATAGCTTCATCCTCGACATGATCCGGCCGGGGCGGCATAGTGTAGAATTCATTGGCGACCGTCAGATAATAGAAAATGTTTTCCCCGTTTTCAAACATGCGGCGGATGCCATCCCGGATGATGACAGCCAACTCGTACGCGAAGGCGGGATCATAGGCCTTCAGATTCGGGACCGGGTAAGCCAGAAGGTGGCTGTTGCCGTCCTGGTGCTGTAATCCCTCGCCCGAAAGAGTGGTTCGGCCGCTGGTGCCGCCGACAAGGAAACCTTTGGTCTGCATATCGGCCGCGGCCCAGATCAAATCGCCGATCCTCTGAAAACCGAACATGGAATAATAAACGAAAAACGGAATCAGGTTAAGACCATGGCTGGCATATGACGTTCCCGCGGCGATGAAAGAAGACATCGAACCGGCCTCGGTAATCCCCTCCTCCAGAATGGCTCCATCCTTCGCTTCGCGGTAGTACATCAAAGCCTCTTTATCGACCGGTTCATAGAGCTGCCCGACCGAGGAATAGATGCCGAATTTGCGGAACAGGGCTTCCATACCGAAGGTCCGCATTTCGTCGGGTACGATAGGGATAATATTTTTTCCGATTTTCGGATCATGCATCAATTTGGAAAGCATGTGCACGAAGACCATCGTGGTGCTGACCTCGCGGTCTTCGGTTCCCTCGTAATATTCTCCGAACAGCTGGTCATCGGGTGTGGTGATCGGTTCGACATTGACCACCCTTCGCGGGAGATAACCGCCCAGTTCTTTTCTCCGGTCGAGGAGATATCTGGTTTCATGGGAATCATCGGGCGGGCGGTAGAAAGGAGCCTCGGCGATTTCGCGATCGGAAATGGGAATACCGAACCGGCTGCGGAATTCGCGCAATTCTTCCTCATTCAGTTTTTTCTGCTGGTGAGTGACATTGCGCCCCTCGCCGGCTTCACCCAGACCGTAACCTTTGACGGTTTTGGCGAGAATGACGGTTGGCGAGCTACGATGCTCGAAAGCCGCTTTATAAGCGGCGTAAACCTTGGCCGGGTCATGCCCGCCGCGGTTGAGTTTTTCCAGTTGTTCATCGGAGTAGTTTTTAACCATTTCTAGAAGTTTCGGATCTCGGCCGAAAAAATCCCTGCGGATATAATCCCCCGTGGAAACGGTGTATTTTTGGAATTGCCCGTCGGGCGTTTCATTCATGCGCCGAACCAGCCGGCCCTCGGTATCTTTTTCCAGAAGCGGGTCCCACTGGGAACCCCAGACGACCTTGATAACGTTCCATCCGGCTCCGTGGAAAGCGGCCTCAAGTTCCTGGATAATTTTGCCATTGCCGCGCACCGGCCCGTCGAGACGCTGGAGATTGCAGTTGATGACGAAAATGAGATTATCCAGTTTTTCCCGCGAGGCCAGGGTGATGGCGCCGAGGGTTTCCGGTTCATCGGTTTCCCCGTCACCAAGAAAGGCCCAGATTTTCTGGTCGGAAGGCTGGATCAGGCCTCGTTGTTCGAGATAGCGGTTAAAACGAGCCTGGTAGATAGCCATAATCGGCCCGAGACCCATCGAAACAGTCGGGAATTGCCAGAAATTGGGCATCAGCCACGGGTGAGGATACGATGACAGTCCGCCGTTGGGATCGAGTTCTCTGCGGAAGTTTTCCAGGTCGCCTTCATTGAGCCGTCCCTCAAGAAAAGCGCGGGCATAAATTCCCGGTGAAGCGTGCCCCTGGAAATAGACCAGGTCGCCGGGGTGTTTTTCTCCCCGGCCGCGGAAAAAGTGGTTGAAACCGACCTCGTACAGGGTCGCCGCCGAGGCATAGGTAGAGATATGACCACCGATACCGTGCTCATGGCGGTTGGCCCGAACCACCATAGCCATGGCATTCCAGCGAATAATACTCTTTATCCGCCGTTCGATCTCGCGGCTTCCGGGATATGGCGGCTGTTCTTGGGGCGGGATGGTGTTGATATAATCGGTTGTCCGGCCCGGGGTCGGCCGCGGCAGGCCCAGTTCAGCGGCTCGCTTCCTGAGTAGTTCGAGCAAATCGCCAAGGCGCTGAAGACCGCCGGTTTCGAAAACATCATCGAGTGATTCCAGCCATTCCAGGTTTTCTTCTTCAAGGCTGTTATTGTAATTAAATTTTTCTTTTTCCGTCATTTTGGCACCTGTCATTTTGATCAGTGCAAGGTAAAAAAATCCTCTCCAGCCTAATTTTAATTTATACGAAGATATGGCGGCGTATAAAATATTAAAATTGGTATTAATTGTGGCCACGCAAGTAACATGGTATCATTGGAAGGGCTGACGTTTCGCAGGGTTAAAGACTGAATTGTGGAAAAACGGCCTTCGCGGAATGGATATACTGTTTTTATTGCAGGCTTAAAGCATAAGATATATATTGTTGTGTTATGGAAGAGCAGTTTATCGGAAATTATAAAATCCTGAAAAAAATCGGTTCCGGGGGAATGGCCCGAGTTTATCTGGCGGTCCACAAGGATGTCCCCAATCTCAAAGTCGTTTTAAAAATCCTGAGCGATCCCGGGCAGGCTGATCGTTTCCGCCAGGAGGCGGATAAACTGGCCCTTCTTGACGGTCACTCCAATATCTGCCGGATCAAACACTTTTTTAATCATGGGGAGGATTTTGTCATCGCCATGGAATATATCGATGGGGTGACGCTGGAGGAAAAAGTCGAGAAGGAGGGCAAGTTCAGTATCGAGGAATCGCTGCGGATAACCAGCGAGGTTCTCGATATTCTCGAGGTGGCTCACCAGAAAGATATATATCATCGGGATATCAAGCCGAGCAATATCATGATTGACCTGGCCGGGCATATCAAGATTATCGATTTCGGGATCGCCAAGGGTAAAAGCGACCCAAGCCTGACCATGGCCGGGACAGCCTGCGGAACCCCGGCCTATATGTCTCCCGAGCAGTTCACCGGGAATGAAAATATCGATTACGCCCTGGCCGATATTTACGCGGCCGGAACCATGTTGTACTTTCTGTTGACCTGCGAGGTGCCGTTTAAGGGTGACAACCAGTTTCTAATCCGGGACGCCAAACTGACCAAAGATCCCCAAAGCCCGCGTAAGATAAATTCCGAAATTCCCCGGGATCTTGAGGCGGTGATTATGAAATCGCTGAAACGCGATCCACGGGAGCGTTATCAGTCGGCCTGTGAGATGAAAGAAGCGCTGGTGCCGATCATGCGGAAATACGCCGCCGCCGATGAGGATAAAACCGCGGCCGTACCGGTCACCCGTCCAGAGGGAGAAAAATCTAAAACGGTTCCGGTCCTGATCGGGGTCGCGGCGGTGGCCATGGTTGCATTCGGGCTCTGGCTGTTCTGGCCCTCGGGCGGGAATAACGTGCAGACAAAGGAAGTAATTTCCCAACCGGAAGTCGTAACCGATGAACGTCAGGTAACAAATGCCGATTCGAGCAACGTGGCCATTGAACCGGAAGTTTCACCGGTCGGCACCATTGCCCTGACGATCGAACCATCGGGCGATATATATTTGAACGATATGCTGATCGGGCGTAATGTCAGCGAAACCACGTTCAACGCCGATACCGGGCAGTATGTTATGCGGGTGGAGAATAAAAAGGCGGTGCCGCAGTTGTATGAAAGCGATTTTTATCTTTCGTCCGATGAGAATTTCAGCCGTCAGTTCACTTTCGAATTCCCCAAACCGGCCCCGGTGCATGAACCGCCGCCGGTGGCAGTCGATTCCGGCTGGCTTCTGGTAGGCTCAAAACCGTTCATGGCCGATATTTATCTGGACGGTCAGCTTCAGAGCGAAACGACGCCATACACTTTTCACAAGCCGGTCGGGGAATATACGGTGCGTATAACCCTGGACAAAGACGGCGAGAATATCGATCGCAGCGAAAAGGCGGTGGTTAGGAAAAATGACACCAGCCGCGTAATATTTGATACCACGGAATAAATCCGTTATCTTTATAAGATAATTAAGACAAACAAAATATAAATAGTATTAATCAAGGAGTAGTTATGATAATCAAATTCAAGGCCGTTTATGCTATCTGTTTGATCGGTCTGGCCGTGGCGGTGTTCGGGCTGAACGGCCCGACGGCACTAGCGCAGGAGACATCGGATGTAGCCAGCAAGCTGGCCGCGGCGGTCGATCTGTACAGCGAGCTCGAATTCAACAAGGGGCTGGCAATCACCGATGAGCTCCTGAAGCGAGACAACCTGACAGCCAAGGACAGTATTGCCATTTTCGAGGTCAAGAGCCTGATTACCTATGCTATGGGGCAGGCTTATCAACGCAAGGCCTTCGAATTCCTGGAAAAAATATCGCAGATCGGCCCCTGCGTGATCAATTTCCCGCGCGATATCTGGCCGGCGGAACTTCGGGATCAGTGGTACAAAATCACCAACGCGCAAAATATGCTGGTTTGTCCCGATGAAAGCCGCGATCCGGAGATCAGGACGATTGCCATCATGGAATTCGATAATTACTCGATCGGCAAGTACAAAGAGGAAATGGGCGAGCTGAGCAAAGGACTGGCCGATTTCTTCCAGCATGATTTCTCCCTGATCAGTTCCCTGAAAGTGGTCGAACGGGATAAAATCGATTTCGTTCTCAAGGAACTGGAGCTGACGGAAAAAGGGAAAGTCGATGCGGAAACGGCGGCCCGGGTGGGGAAACTGCTGGGCGCGCAGTTGATGGTTTTCGGGAGTATAACCCAGATCGATGACAAGAATACACGCATGATCGTGCGGGTGGTCAAGGTGGAAACTTCGGAAATCCTGGCCTCGGTGGACAAGGAAGGCAAGCCGGATTATGTCGGGATGGAGAAGGCTCTGGTAGGCGAACTAGCGGAGAAACTCGATATTATCCTGCCCAAGGAGACCAAGGTTATGCTGGAGGAAGGCGGGACCGAGTCGATGGATGCGGTCAAGCTGTATGCCCGCGGTCTGGATTATATGGATAAGTACGATTATAAGAACGCCTATGAATATTTCAAAATGGCTTATGAAAAAGACGACAGTTTTATCGAAGCCAAGAGGAAAATGGACATCTACCGGCCGCTGGTTGGTTAATTCGGCACGAGTGTGCCGGGGAGTAGAATATGCTTAAGAAAATACTGATAGTTTTCCTCCTGGTGGCGGCCGGCTGTTCGCAGGGTTTTTACGGCCAGGGGAGGAAAAATATCGATGAGGGTCGGTACCAGGAAGGAATCGACTACCTGTATAAAGAGATCGCCCAGCATCCGGATAACTATCAGGCCTGGCGTGAAATCGGGGTGGCCTTTTATCGACAGGGTGATTTGATTAAAGCCGAGGATGCCCTGATGCAGGCCAATAACATCACACCGGATGCCCGCACCAACCTGTTTATCGGGCTTATTTTCGAACAGAAAAAGCAAACCGATAAAGCTATCGCGGCCTATTCCTCGGCTTTGAATCTCGATACCTCGGCAGAAACCCGAAACCTGATCCGGGGGCATCTAGATCGGCTGATTTCGCAGAAGATAAAGACTGAGGTCGAAACCGCGGTGGCCAACGAGAGCCGTCTTAAGGTGAGCAATATTCCCGACAACAGCATCGCCGTGGTTGATTTCGACGGGTCGCAGTTGCCGGAAGACCTCGCGCCGATTAGTAAGGGATTGGCCGAGTTCACGTCGATTGATCTGGCCAAAGTAACGCAGTTGAAAGTTATCGATCGTCTCAAGATCGATGTTTTGTTGAACGAGCTAAAGCTGGGCGCCTCCGGTAAAGTCGATCCGGGCACTTCGCCCCGGATTGGCCGTCTTCTGGGAAGCGAACATCTGATCACCGGGACGGTTTTAAGCGCCGGGGATAATGCTCTCAGGCTGGATGGGGCTATTGTCAGCACCCGGGACAGTTCCGCCGAACGGACAGCGCCGATCGAGGGGGATGTCAACAAGTTCTTCAAAATCCAGAAGGATTTTGTTTTTGGCATAATCGACAGTCTCGGAATCCAGTTGACGAAGGCCGAGCGGGACGCTGTCGAAGAGGTCCCGACTGAATCGTTCCTGGCTTTCATGGCCTATTGCCGCGGTCTGGATTACCAGAGCCGGGGGATGTATGATGCCGCCCGTGAAGAATACAACAAGGCGGTCACCGAGGATAAAAATTTCGTGCCGGCGGCGGCCAAGGCCAATCAGGTGGCGGCCGTTTCCGGCGGTGAGGGGGGTGAATCATTCGAGACTTTCGAGGAAGCGGCAACTTCTTCGAGCGAAAGCGAAACCGGCGGCGAGGAAACCGGACTCGATCAAACCCAGATCACGACCCTTCTCAATTCCGGGTTCATCTCGGAGCAAACTTTATACGAGCGGTTCGGGAATCCTCCGATCAATCCGCCGGTCATCAACCTGGGATCACGGGTCATTATCATAAGGGGGGATCTCGATGCGGAATAAAAGAATTATTATCGGGATATTAACCGCGGGGCTGATGGTTCTGGCAGTTACCCCCTCGTTCGGGCAGATAATTTACGGTGAACCATCGGCCGGATCGCTCCGGATGGTGTATAGCCACTGGAATATGGATGGCGAAAGCGGTAAAATCGACATTGACCAATTCACGGTACCGGTCAGCGGTTTTATTCCTCTGAGCGACAATTTCGAAACCCGGTTCTACATGGCGGGGTCGACCAATGTGCTGTCGTATTACGGTTCCGACTCATCGCTTTCGGGATTATCGGATTTTCGGATTCAGGCCAGCCGCTCGTTCAGCGATGACCGGATTCTGGCCAGCATCGGTCTCAATCTTCCGGTCGGAAAGCGGAAGCTCGACCCCTACGAAGAGCGGGCGGTTATCGATGTCCTGTCGCAGAATTATCTCGATTTTCCGCTGCGGCGGCTGGGAGAAGGCCTGGGGGTGAATATGCTTCTGGGCGGTGCGGCCGCCCTGGGGCGTTTTCAATGCGGGGCCGGAATGTCATATCAGTTTAACGGCAGTTACACCCCCTATGAGGACGGTTTGAATTACAAACCGGGGAATTTTTTCAGTATCAATGCCAATGCCGCCACCGGCGGCGATCGGACGAATTATTCCCTGGACATGGTATATACTCTGTACGGAACCGATAAGTACGACGGCGATAAAATTTTCAAACAAAGTCAGCAGTTCGATATCCGGCTGGCCGGTGCTTACGGTGAAACCGATTACAGCCTGAACGGATATGTCAGGTATCTTATCCGGGGCCGCCACACCCGCTATGATATCACCAGCGGTGCGGTTATCTCGGAGCTGAAGATGTACGGCAATGAATTTTCCATCAACGGCGCCTTCACATACCGTCCCGGAACCGACTGGTATATCGGTCCGAATATGGAACTGAAGATAATCGGCGGGTTCGAGGAGATCGACCAGGATGTTGACGGAGCGACGGTGTTCGGTACCGGAATCATGTACGGGCGGAATTTCGGCCGCGACCTTAGTTTCGATCTGGGCTTTAAATACTTCACCGGTTCGGCCTATGGCGGCGATATGGACTTAAGCGGTTTTCAGATTACGGCCGGGCTGGCGGCGGGCTTTTAGGGGGTGAGATATGCATAATCTGAAAGATGTCAAAAGCTCCTCAATTATGATAATTATGGCTGTCTTACTGGCCATCCTGCCGGGCTGTTCCGAAAAGGTGGTCAATAGTGACTTTCTCGATCAGGGGACGATTCGAATCAGCGCCTCATTGGATGGAATCGCCTACGCCGGGCAGGTTTCGTACGGTTCCATTACGGTGACCGGACCGGGTATCATCGAACCGATCGTATCCGAGCTTATCGTTGAAAATGGTTATCTGGTCGGTGAGGTAATTGTCCCGGCGGGCCGTAACCGGGTTTTCCGGATCGAGGTTTATGACAAATCCGAAGTGCTTATCTACACCGGCCGGACAACCGTCAATGTGGCTAGTTCAACCGGAGATGCAGAACCTCTCCTGATAACGATCAACCTGTATCCCCAGGTACCGATGATGAAAATCGTTCCGGGCACAATCACGGCCCTGGAATATTCCAATTTCGCGGTCGATCTCAAGGTGTACAATATCAGCGAACTTAACCAGATAGAATTTTCGATCAATTATGATTATTACCTTCTCTATGTCGATTCGTTCGAGCTGAATCCCGGGCTGGGATCGAATGTAACCTACTATTATATCGATCAGAGTGGTTTTGCCATCGGTATTCAGGATACGATAACAGGAAACATGATTGTCGATGATACCGGTTACGCTTACCTGGGAACGCTTTACTTCTCGACCTACAATGTCCCCTACGGCTCTCTGGCCGACACCACCGAACTTCCGCTGGAAATACATTATATGGCGGACAATGAGGGGAACAGTATTTTTTTGGAGCAGGTGGCGCCCGAGGGGAGCGTGGTGGAGCTTCTGGCGGCCGAATATTTTCTGTCCGGTAACTGGCTGATGAATGAGTATGAAGGTGACGCAGTTTATGATTCATCGGGCAACGGGCTGGACGGCTTGGCCTACGGCACCACTATCAATGAAGGCAGTTACGGGATGGCCCGGTATTTCAACGGCAGTTCCGATTATATCGAGGTGGGCGATGATGACCTGCTGGATATAACCGAAGGCATCACTATCGAGCTGGAAGTTCTTATCGAGGACGGTTCGGATGACGCCGTTATTTTGAGCAAGCAGGGGGCGAATGGTAATGCCAATTTCATGCTGGAGTATCGGCGCTACGCGACCACGGGCGACCAGCTGATATTATCGTACGGCCTGCCGCCGCGGACCAGTTTCGTAGTCCCGATTAACCTGGCCGATAACGAGTGGCATTATATCATTATGGGTATACCTTTCACCACTCCGGTCGGAGCCTTCTGTGCCGTGGACTGGCAAACAAGAACCATGTCGGTCCCGAACATGAGCAGCCGTCAGGAAGTTTTAACCAATGACGGCAGTCTGCTGTTCGGGCGTCAGCCCGGCGAAGACGGGCTGTACCTTATGGGCGGTCTGGACAATATTTCCATTTACCGGACAGCCCTGAGCGAAAGCATGTTCGATGTGGGAAAATGATTGGTTTCGGGGAGAGGCTCTTGGCCCATCCCCGGAATTATGATGATAAACGGGGACGCGAATCGGTCGGAAATCCGGCCGATGCAATGAAAGGAAAAACAGGATGAATCCTCCGCTTAAAAAGACCATGCGGGCCTTACTGACCGTCATCGCTGTTTGTTTCCTGCTGGGCGGCGGGTGTTCAAAAAAAATAGTCAATGATTCAACCGGCGGTCTTTCGATAATCATCAGCAGTCGCCTGACGTCGAGCCAGGCGCCTGAGCAGTACGGCGACATCCTTCTAACCATCACCGGTCCCGAAATCGATGTTCCTCTCGATTTCGAGTTAACACTGGTGAATGGATATATTTACGGCGAGATCCAGGTGCCGATCGGGCGCGAACGGTTTTTTGACCTCCGGGTTTATGACACCCTGGGGACGCTCATATATCGCGGCCAGACGATGGTCGATATCGAAACAGACGGTCCAATGGAACTGGACATCAGCCTGACTCCCCAGGTTCCTATGCTCCGCCTATCGCCGCATTTTATTCGATCGGCCCAGGGGACTTTTGTCAAGATCGATGTCCTGGTTTACAATATCTTCCGACTCAACCGGATAGACCTCGATCTTCTCTATGAATATTACCAGTTGTATCCGAAAAAGGTGGACTTGAACCAGAATGCGGACAGTACGATCGAAATGGAGTATATCAGAAGCAGTGGTTTCAGTCTGAGTATCTGGAATAACGAATCCAACGGTACGATTGTCGATGATTCCGGATTTGGCCGGCTGGCTACCATCACCTTTTACACCTATGTTCCCGGGACCTCGCTGGAAGAAGTGAACCTGGATATTCGGCCGCTTTTTCTGCTTCGAAATAATGGCGATTCGATTCCGGTTTCAAGCATTCATAACGACATGACCACCATCGAGCTGTTCAATATCTTCGACTACATGGTCGCCTACTGGCGAATGAATGATAACGCGGATGATATCGTCCTGGATATCTCCGGGAATCATTTGAACGGGACAGCGTCCGGGACATCCCTGGTAAAAGGCGCTATAGGGACAGCACGGTCATTCAATGGTGTCAGCGATTACATTGAAATTCCTGACAATAATGTTCTGGATCTAAGCGACGGGATTACGATGTCTTTCTGGGTCAAGATAGGTAAGAATGAGGCCGATGCGACACTGCTTTGCAAAAGTATTGGCCTTACGGAAATCAATTACATGGTCGAATACACCCGTTCCGGTGTCAGTGGCGGAGATATACTTTATTTCCGATTCGGTAGTGCGGCCGGTAATCGCTATGAGGTTCCGGTCGATTTTCGGGATAATGCCTGGCATCATGTAGCCGTGGCACATCAATTCGGTGACCCGGAAACGATCGCCTGCGTGGTCGATGGGAAAGCGGTCGGCGGCGAATGGAGTTCGGGTGGAACAACGTGGGCAACATCAACCAATACCTCGCCCTTGTATCTGGGGCGGCGGTCGGGCGATGTTCCCAATTACTTTAAAGGGACGCTCGACGAAGTTTTTCTTCTTAATACCGCTCTTGACCCGGAGACGCTGGTCCAACTTTACTATGGCCCGACGGCCAAAATAATTGTCCCGTAGTATTTGATTTCAGAAATTGCAGGGTATAAAAAAACCGGGGATATGTTCCCCGGTTTTTTTAATTCCGGTCGGGAAAATTATTCTTCACTCTGCAGGATAATAGCCTCAACCACCTCGGCTTCATAAGTCTTATTGACATCCAGCGTCGCCTCGGTTCCGGAAATGAACAGGCCAAGGCAGAACAGCCAGGACATCAATTTTTTTGGTTTCCCGGTTGCTTCCTGCTCACCCTTGATTATGATTTTGGCTCCATCCTTGCTTTTATATTCCCCTTTCGGGCTCAGCTCGGTGAAGGCGATTTTCAGATATCCCGGTTTACCCGGTTTGGAGGCTTCGCGAACATCGACGACTTCGGCCTTGCCTTCAGCGCCCGCCTCAACAATAGTTTTGCCCCCGATCACAATCGGTTCCGCCAGTTCGATCAGAAGCGGCAGGCCTTTCATCAGTTTTCCGGAACTGATGACCATATTCTGATTAAAGCGAACCTTGACCTTCTGCCCCTGAGGTATCTGTGTTTTTCCGGCCCATGCTCCCGAGGCGGTCAGGAGGACCAGGAGAGCGGCAATAACGACGAAATTTAATGTAATCCGGCTGTTTTTCAGATTCATCCCCAACTCCCTGTCTATAATTAATTGATAAATCCTTTATTCTTCCAAACGTGGCAACATCCCCTGCAGGGACGGCTTAAAGCTAAAAATGACGGTTTTCCCGATATCTTTGAATTCGACACTGCCATCCATGGCAAATAAATCGTATTTACCCTTGAGCACAACCTTTCCGACCGTGGTGCGGCCCCAGTATTCAGGCGCCCCGGGAGTATCATACCCGATATAAATATCCTCGTCAATCTTCCATTTGATTTTTAGCTCCTCGCCCTCAAAAAGCTGAGTCGAGTCGGCCCAGGTCGGTTCCTGGCCATTGGCCGCCACATCGACATGCACATGACCGGCATCCGGTATCGAGACAATTTTATAAGTATAGGAGTGCGGTTCATTCCATTTGTCAATTTCGCGTAAATATTTCTGGATGGCTTGTTTTTCGGCGATATCGTCGGCTCCCAGTTTACCCAGAATTTTCTTAAGATCACTGACCGCCTTGCCAAACAGGAAAGCCGGTTCGTTGGAATTATTGATTCGATCTTTAAGTTCGTTGTACTGAGTCAGGGCCTGTTCGGAATCGGCCTTCCGGACCACTTTTTCTTCCTTGACTTTGGCCACATTCAAAAGAGCCTGTCCCAGTCTTTCCTCCTCGGCCCCGTAATCCTCGGCATTATTTTTGTCGAAGAGAACCTGGTCCTGGATTCTTCGGGCGGCTTCGAGATCCTGGCGTTTGCTCAAAAAACCGGCGAACAATTCCCAGGCGACTTTGGTTCGGCCGGCCCGGACATAGAGCACCGAAGTGGCCTCGCCGGTATGGAGGCTGTCCAGGGCGGCCAGCAGGGCTTTATGCCGGTCATTGAGATTGAGCTCGCCCGTGTTGGGGTTGAACGCCGGCCAGGCGGTCGAATCGGCGACGATACGGGTGAATTCGCCGATTAGATTATCCAGCCGTCCCACCGCGGCCCCGATATTAAAGTGCTTGTAGGTTTCGTAAATCTTCTTCGACGGCAGTTGAAAATCAGGGAACATCTTTTTCACCAGCCAGCGGTTGTTATACCGGTCGTACTCCCGCATTATCGTCATCCGGTCGCCGTCGGTCGTGCTCAGTTGATTACCGCCGTACTGCTTTAAGATATTATTTTCCACCTCGACCGGTTTCGACATCAGGAAACTGAAATGATAGATAAAAGGCAGAGAATAAAACAGTATCCAGATAA
Source organism: Candidatus Zixiibacteriota bacterium (assembly GCA_016933955.1). NCBI lineage: Bacteria > Pseudomonadati > Candidatus Zixiibacteriota > Candidatus Zixiibacteriota bacterium. The sequence continues at coordinate 110,219 of JAFGTT010000008.1, read as the reverse complement.
TACTGGCCGTGACGACATACCGGGTAACCTTTTTGAAAAGGCCGATCCGCTTGTTGCGGACGACCGAGTGGAGGAGCCAGTAGAACGGTTCCCGAACGCCGATGGGGTTGATTTTGGCCGGGGGTTTGTAGATCGAGCGCCCGACATCAGCCCCCACTTTCTCCGGTGAAGTTCCGGTATTGGAAACGAAGAAAACCTGAAAATCTAGCGTCCGCCCGACCACCACCCGCAGAAACTCCCGGAGCTTAACCAGGATATTTCGGACCGAACCGGCCCAGACGGAATTGGCGGCGATTTTGTTACTGCTTAAAACTTTTTCCAGGAAAATTTCGAAATCATCGGAAATAAAATGCTCATCCTCGGGGTTGACCAGAACCACCTGGTCATCACCGGAAAAACCGGGCAGGATATCAGCCTTGTTGATCACCAGTGCGATCGGAATCGGCATCCTCGATTCAAGCGGCGCCAGCCGCTCCAGCATATTGACGAACGATGCCACATGAGCTTGCACCTGAAGCTCGGAACCGAGAATTTTGGGATCGAAGAAAAACATCAGGCCGGCACATCCGGTCATAAAATCGATAACTTTTTCGGCCAGATCGTTGGTACCGGAAATAGAAACCGCCTTGCCGTTATAATCATAAGTCACCACGGCCATTTTTTTGCCGCGGTCGAGAATGGCGGTGAACTGGAGAACCTTATCACTGCCGGTCGGATCGGGGAAATTCTTTTCACCCCGGGAATCAACCACGGTTCCGGTGCCGTCGGATGTTCCCAGGCCCCAGAGGTTGCGGAAATTGGAGAGAAATTCGCCCGCCGTGGCATTGTCGGTGACCGAAATCTGGAGATTTTTGGCGATCTTGCAATCCTCGTTGAGGACAGTAAAATAGACCGTTTTACCGGAATTCTCATGGCCGAAAACCCCAATCCGGGTTCCGGACGGCCATCCGAATCGGGCGACCTCGCCCTTCTTGCCTTTTTTGCCGGCGGCCTTGGCGCCCTTTTTGAAAACACCGAATATCTTGCTAAATTTCATAAGTACTTTATCTCAATCATCCTGTCATCGGTTTATGGCGTTCTGAGTTTGTTTGGCCCGGTTCTCGAAATTTTGGAGCCGCTCTCGTGAATAGCTGACCCATTTCAGCGGGACATAGATGGCCAGGAAAATAAATATGATGATCAGCAGGCTCTGCAAAAGGTAAGCCGGTTTTCTCTGGCTCAGCGACAGCCGGAAATAGCGGAAGCTCTTGAAGGTCCCCGTAAATTTTCCCCAGAGGGTCCCGAGTGCGGCCTGCAATTTCGACCAGAAACTGGTCTTGACCAGATAGCGCCAGTCCTCGAGATAGTGGGCGAATAATTTATTCTTGGCACTGAGTTTCTCGAAATCACCGACCCGCTGCAAATGGAATTCGAGAGTGTTGCGGTCTTTCACCAACTCCGTGCCCAGGCTGATACGGCGCTGAGCCAGTTCCAGAATTTTGGAATGATCGGCCATAGCCCCGAATTGCTCCGGGGACAGGTTGGTATCGAGGGCGCTGGCGAACTTGTTGATGTACCGGGCGATTTCATTCAGCAAAAAGGCATTCAGCTTGAGATTATTATTCAGGCGACCCTCGCGGATAAGAACAGGCACGAGGTGTTGTTCAAAAAAGGCCGCATCGCGTTTTACCGGCCGCAGATCGCGGCAGTAGAGATAAGCCCTATTGGACTGGCCATCGGTATCGGCCTCGGATTCAAAATAGGTGATCAACACCTGAACCGTCAACTGGCGCAGGTCGGAACTGCTGATCGGGGCCTGCTTGATTTTATCAAGGAAGTACAGGTCAACCTCGACCGCCTTATCGCGTTGCTTCCGCAGGGCCTGAAAAACGGCATAGATACCGTGGTAGGTCTGAAGAAACGCCTCGGTTTCAAAAGCCGAATAATTGGTTTCATAAACATCGAGGTAATTGAAAAGATCTTCGATGTATGATTTAATGCTTTCCGCCATAATTCAAATCCTGACCTCATACGGCATAAATTATCATATCCATCTTGCCCAATCCCGCGAATTTGCGGGGATCACCGGCGCCGCGGAAAATCAGCGTGAACTGGCGGACCGAAGATGATTTGAGCATATCGCGCGGATGCAGGGCCACTTTGTTCGAGAACGCGGTGATATCGATATCGACCGGATCGGTTTCGCCCAGGCCGCGAGCTTCATTGACTCCCAGCCTGACCTGCATACCGCGCCATTCGGCATCACCGAACAAATCCTTGGTAATCAGCACCACCGTGTCCGAAACCGGTTGGGCTTTGGCGACATCGATCATAAGATAACTCAGTTCACCGACCTGCTCCAGCCGGGTGCCGCCATAGGCGACATTGCGGTAGGTCCGGCCGTTGTAGGTTAAAGTTTCCGTGGCTACGGCCTGCTCGCCGAGTTGTTCCACCTTGGTCTGGGCCAGGAAACCGAGCATGGCCCGGTAAATATTGAGCAGGTTATCGATCATCTCCACCTGGCCGCCGATATGACGGTGATCGTATTCGCTTAAAAGGAAATCATCGACCGAGCGCAGGTAGCGATCGACCTCGGAATTGATCTCCTTGTTAAAAAATTTCTCGTTGAGATAATCTTTCAATCCCGGCTGAAGATTGAGCAGGCTGGAGAGTACCCGGAACAGCTTTTTGAACTGGATAACCAGTTGCATCGGATGCGGGGCATTACGGCCGACCACGAAATCATCTAAAGTGGCGGCGATGTTTTTTACGAAAAAGGATACGGTATCCTTGAAAGCCACTTGGAGGGTGGTCGAGGAACCGGCCAGGGCGCCGGACGTGGCCACCGCCTTGTAGGCTTTGGACGACAGCATCAGCAGATTCTCGAGACGGTTGCGGAAATCCATCATCTTCTGGTTCAGTTTTTCATCGGCATTGGCCGTCACGCAGGGAGGGTAATATTTATCCGAGAGAGCAACTTCGCTCCCGTTAACGGTCAATTCCGCCACCTGGACATACTGCTCCTCGGGCAGATTCGGGGCCTGGCCGAGCGCCACCAGGTAGGCGGGCGCGCAATAGGGTATCCGGGGCACATCCTCGGCCGGATCGGGATTACCGGTCTGCTTCCGGGTGGAAATATCAACTCCGATAAAAACCGGCACTATCGTTTCGGTAATTTCGCATTCTCCGCGCAATGATGTCCCGGATGATTCATTGATTTCGATATAGAATCCGCCCGGGGTTATTGCCTGACAGCGCACCACTTCGACCCGGAGCCGGTTGCCGGTGACGCCGGAATTAAGAGACAGGGCCGGTTTGCCGGCGGCCGATTTTCTTATCAAACCGTACTGGTCGCCGTATCTCAGAGTGTACCATCTGGCCAGATTTTCGAAATATCGCTCCTGGTCTTTGAGATGCCTCTGGGAGATAAGCATCCCGTCCTGCCAGTTTACCGAATGTAAGTTTAAATCACTCATTATCTTGCCTCAGATATGATATGCCAATTTATATTCAAAGATTTTGGTTGTCAAGATTAATACCGGATCTCATCCCTGAATGATATAACTCCCTTCCTGTTCTATACATAGGTGGCGTAACCGAGATAGGCACGCGCCTCTTTCGTCCCGATTTTACATGGTTCGGCATCGACCCTCACTCTAATACGGTAGGCCAGATTATTGGGCATGCAGAACCCAAGAACCCATTCGACCTGTTTTCTGACCGGGTGCCCAGGTAAAAAATCGGCTACTCCGGATGCCGGAACACCTTTAATAACCACCTCGTAGCTCGAATCACGCTCCCGAAACCTTCGCCCGAGAACCGTCTCCCTTCCCAACCGGCCCGTTTTGGAGCCCAGCCGGGACTGGATTGCCACGGGGATATCATACTCGGTTTCGGTATTTTCGATAATTTCGATACGGTATCCAAAAAGAAAATTCAGGACAGTGGCGACAAAATCCGGATTCCCGGCCCAGTGATGGAAATTGGGTAACATAGAAATCCAGAAAAGGAGCCGTTTCAGATCGGAACCGCCGGGAGTCGGATCGAAATCAAAAAGCCTGAGAACCCGCATTAGATGTTCCGGTTCCAGAGTTCCGTAATCGTACTTGAGTTGCTCGAAACAGGCGGTGGCCTCGCCCCGGATCGTGGCCGCATCAAAAGGCGCCATCAATCGCCGGGCATTTTCCTCCCATTCGCCGGTATCCGACCGAATTCTCTGCAGACCATAAAAAAACTGATAGGGCATCTGGTCAACGGGGCTGGGATAACCGATTTTCAGGACGATTCTGGTTTTGCTGTCTACGGGAGTTCCCGGATCGGGTTCCTGCTGGTTGACCTCACCCCGGTAATTTTCATACTCCCCGACTGCAAGAATTTCCACCCGCGACAGGCTGACCCCCATTTTCATCAGGATATTGAGAGCCGTCGTATAATGCATCGGGCTTCTGCGACTGCAGAAATCGGGCATCAGGTTATTCTTATCCGCGGTCATACCTTTTCAACCAGAATCCGGTAATGGGTGTTAACCGGCGAGCGCTCTTTCAGGAAACTGTTCAGCCGGGTTTGCAACAGGGCGATTTCATCATCGGAATAAAATTCGCTGTTTTTTATTTTGATGGTTACGATAATACACCGCCGGACTCCGTGATCGGCCCGCTCGATTCCGTTTTCACAAACTGCCGCAGTAATCCGGGGATCGAAGGTCTTCGTCCAGTTGGCAACCTCGGCAAAACTCAAAGCCCGATCACGACTCCGCAATCGCGCCGAAACCTCGGTTAGAATCTGCTCCTCGGTCCGGGCCGGAATAGCCCCCGAGGCCGGGATAATATTCTCGACGGAAGTGATTCCGGGATGGTTCTCGTACAACTCGCTGATTTTACCGGCTTCAATGCCGTTGGCATCGGTTCCGGCAGTAACGGCATAATTGACGGTAATGGAATCCGGGGGCAATTCTATCCCTTGAGAGAAATCGAACCAGAGGACCAGCTTATCCCGGCGTTCCTCCAGTGAATAGAATTTCTGTTCCGGGTCGGCCACGGCCTCGTGATGCGGGAAATAAGTGCGGCCATTGGAATCGACGACATCGATAATTTCGAGAATATTCGAGATTTTCTCGGGCAGTTCGATTTCCACCAGGCGATTGCCGCCGGTATGTTTGAACAGGGTCAACTCGTTTTTATTTATAACCACAAAGCAGTTAAAATTCACTTCAAAGGATGACATCAGGCTCGATTTATTACCCCCGCGGGGTAACTGCAGGCGAATCCAGTAGGTGTTTTCGTTATCGGTTGCCAGATTGATGCTGTTCCGGGCGACCAGGGCGGCCAATTCCTCGGATGGCGGTCCCGGCTCCCAACCGCCGGTGAATTTATCCGGAATAACGACAAAATTATTTTCGAGCGGTTTGAACAGGTCGGTACTGCTTCTAAGCCCGCCCCAGTTAATCGGCCGTCCGTGTTCGGTAAACATGGTTTCCAGATTGCTGGTCAGGCCGGGACAGAACGAGGCCTTTTCCAGATACCGGCCCGAAGCCGTTCCGGGAAGCCAGTAAGCCCAGCGCAGTTGTTTGAGCGCATCGGGATTGCCCTTGAGGAAGATAGCGGCATTTTTAAAATTCGCCGCCGGCCCGTAATGCTCGATGGCCAGATATATCTCGGTGGCCTGTCCGCCCGGTGGAGTTATCTGGATCCGGGTGTGGGTGGAGCTTCCCTCAAGACTCGAGGGAGACAAATCGACCAGGGTGTTGTCGATTTTCATAAAGACATGTTTGACCCGGGCAGATACCAGGTTTTCGGTTCGCCGGGGTGAGAAGAAAAAAGTCTGGCCGCCCTCGCGATCGTCGCGATGAAAGAAACGGGTGTGGCGATCGACCACCACCACCGGATCAGTCGGGGCGCAACGCATCACCGTAAAGGCCGGGACCGGCCAGCGTTTGCTTTCCGGAAGGAGCGATTTTATCAGAGCGTTGGTGGCCACCGTCCAGACCTGGTCGAGACGGGTATCGATCCGGGCCAGTTGCTGTGAATAAAGCTGGAGAAGAATTTTCAGGATCGGGTCCATGCGGTCCGGCGACTCCGGAATATCCTGATTCCAGTTTCGCAGTTCGCGATGCATCTCGGCAAATATTTGTTCCCGGGTACGGGATTTATGTTCGGGCATGGTTTCTGATTTCTTCCTGATTATCCAATTTTAAAAGCTTCACCGTATTTTTTTTCCTCGCCGTTGTCGCGATAATTGCCCGTGACTTTAACCACCAGGCCGAGAGTATGGGTGGGGCTGCTATCGACATCGCCGATGGAGATAGAAACATTGTACAGTCGTTTTTCATATCTATCGATCGCATTCCTGACATTGGCCCGGAGATCGGCCTTGTTGGCGGTCAAGACATCGGAAAATTCCTTGTCCCAGATATCGCATCCGTATTCGGGATCGAACAGCATGGTGCCCGGGCGGCTGCTTAATAAAAGGCCGATGGAATAGGAGATCGACTCGTAGAGATCGGTCTTATCCAGGTAACCTTTGCGCAGAACAAATGGTAGGGTTAAATATTCCATGGGCTTGCTTAATTGAGCTGGAGGGGTTGTCCTTTAACGGTGGTCATGCCTCCGTCAACGGTCATCATGGCCGAGGCTTTTAAATCCATATTGGCCGAAGCTTCAATTTTAAGATTGGCTCCGGCTTTAGCATTAACGTCTTTCCCGCCTTCGAGCTTAATCGCCTCATCGGCCTTGATAGTGATATTTTTGGCCTCAAGGCTGATATCGCCGCCATCGCTCTTGATGGTGATGCTCGGGCCGGAAAGCTGCAGGACGATCTGATTTTTATCACCTTTCTGAAGGATCTTTATTTCCTCTTTTCCGTCCTCATCGCTCATATATATCTGATTGCCGCTCCGGGTGACGAAGACCTTGAAATCATTGGAACCTCCGGGATCGGCCGGAAGAGCGGTCTCCTTGTTATAAAGGGCGGCCAGGGCGATGGGCAGGTCGGGATTATTCTGCTCGTAGCCGATCAACACCTCATCATCGATTTCCGGCAGGCTGAGCCAACCGCGTTTATCGCCGGCATGAGGGACCGCCAGCCTGACCCACGGTGTCTCATCGGATTCATTCCAGGGGAATTTAACCTTGATTCTTCCCAGTTTATCGGGATCGTTGTTGTCCACCACAACCGCCATCTGCAGGTGAGTGGCCGGTTTTCGGGAGGAGCGGGCGGCCGGGTAGGCGATATCGACCGGGGTGCATTGAAAAGTGTTATAGTACCCGGTGTCGTCGTAAATATGGGTAACTGCCGTCACCCAGTACATCCCGTCGAAATTTTTCATCCCCTTGATCTTGGCGCAACGCCCGACCGACAGGCGGGGAATATTCGACTGTCCTTTGCAGACAATCATCCGGCCCATCGCCCGCAGTCTTTCTTTCTGCAGGGTTCCGTCCAGTGACTGGGCATCATCGACCACGGCCGGCGCGGCGGAAAAACCGGATTCGGAAAAAATCTTTTTCGAGGCTTCGGGAGAAATCCGCGAGAGATTCGACAGCGAGGCCTGTTGCGATAATGAGGCGGTATCCTGAGTATAGGTTTTTTTCTGCTCGTAGTTATAAACCCGGGCATTGAATTCCGCCGGAGCGGTACCCAGTCCGACACTGAAGGCGCCCAGCGATTCCCTCCAAACCAGTTCTTCGGCATTGGAGGAATTGGCTTTCACCACCCGGAATTCTTTGCCGTCATAAAGGGCAAACAGGCCGCCGGAGGCGGCCAGCCGCATGACATATTCATAATCCGTTTCGCGATACTGAACACTGAAAGCGAGCGTGCCGCTCGATGATTCGATCTTGCCGAGGGTGAGGGGGTGTTTTCTCAGAATGGCCCCGATTATATCCGATGCGCTCTGGTCGCGATAAAAAACATTATGTTCGGCGCCATCCATGGAAACCGTCGGACTGGCGGCGGTGACCATGGTCTGGTTGAGAGCGTCGATACTGTTGTCGAGATCAATTTGAGTAATCACCCCGATAAAACCATGCTCCCGGGCGGCATCGACCATCCCTCCGGTCGGCTTAATGGTAATCGAGACGGATTTACCGAGATAATCGGCATATGGTATCTGATCGGCGAAATCGGCCGCGGCGGAAATCTGGCCCTGTTGGTGGGCGCGCAGTTTCATGATATGATGGCCGTCGATGGTTTGTTTGATTTCCAATCGGGCGATATCATATTTAATCTGTCGGCCATCGATCACCAGGGTGCATTCGGCCGGGGTGTTCAAGATCGATTGTTTTTTCTCCTCGCCGCCGCCTTTTTCACGGGCATCGGCCTTGGGATCCAGGGGCATTTTTTCCGCCATAATACTACCAGGTCTTTAATGGTTCAGCAGTCGGGCGGCTATCGCCGCCCGACCATTCCGGGAAAATTATTCTTCCCAGCGATTATCTATTTCGGCATCACCGATGGTCAGCTTGTGACAGGAAATCTCGAAATACTGGCAAATCTGCTCATCGGGACGATCTTTGACATGCGGGATGGTCTCTTCGAATTTGGTAATGAAGCCTTCCTCCCATGTCAATTCCTTCATGGTGGCGTCATCGGGGTTCTTGAAGACCACTTTGCCGCCTTTCCAATTCGGTTTGCTGGTATCCATGGCCCAGCGGGCGATATCGACGTTACCGTCCTTATCGGATTCGATTTTGACCTTGATGGTTCCGGCATGGGCCCGGTCGGCCGGTCGGCCGGTTTCGTCCTTGGCGGTATACAGGTCATAAGAAATTTCGTACACGTTCTTGTAGGGAACGCCGTCGATCTCAAGAATTGGTCTCCTTGCCATAACAGGCTCTCCTCTTCAGGGTTTTGGGTTATTCTTAAATATTCTAATTTTCGCCGGGCGTATGGTAAATACGCCCGGATCCGTATTGCTATTTATCTTTGACGTTAGTCTGGTTATCTTCGTTCCAGGCCGCGAATTCGATGTTGAAGGTTCGCGCCGGATATTTCGGATTAAGGGCGACCTTGATATCGATCTCCTGCCTCTTGCGCATCTCCTCATCGGCAAAAATCTCGACCTTGTAGTCCTGAAGGATGTTATCCCCACCGGAGATGGCCTTCATGAATTTGTCGATATCCCGTCTCATGGAATCGACGAATTTCTGGTCGATAACCGAGAAGGTTTGCTTGTTGAGATAGTTGCGCAGAGTTTTGTAAACATAGTCATATGTTCGCCGGATCGAATAGACGTTGAATGTCTCTTTGGTGAACAGGGTCGATGAACCCATGGCCACGGCCGAGCCTTCGAAATTGACCATCGGATTGACACCCTTCTCGTTTATCTTGCTGGCATCAGGTTGATTTGCCTTGAACCGGAGATACTTGGCATCATTGATCTTACCGTGTTTGAAACCGGCCATCGGCTGTTGCATACCGACATTCATATCACCCTGGTACATCTTCCCGGCCACCGCCGCTGACGGTGGAATCCACATGTCCTCGTCCTCATACTGATTGGCATTGCGGGCCATGATATAGTTGGCGAAAACCGAGACATACTGCTTGTAGCTGTCGATCCCAGGAAGGTTGGCATAAGCCGGGTCCTCGAGCATGTCCATGACTTCCTCGAACTTCTCGAAATTCGGCAGATCGGTCATGACATGAACCTTGTTGGGCAAACCCAGCTGGCGCGCCACAGTGTCGATATTTTCGACACTGCCCAGATAACCGGGGATAACGGCCATCGAGAAACATTCCTTGATACTCCATTCGCGGTACAGATCGGAAATGGCCCTGGTTAACTCCTCGAACTTCTCGCGGTCATTGGGATCGGTCAATTGCTCGATACCCAGATTGGCGAAATAAGCATTGACCTTCTCATCCGGTTCAGCCTGAGCGTTGGCGAAAAATTTGTCGATGGCCCGGTAGGTGGTTTCCAGCTCGCGGCCGGCCCGGTGAACCTTTTTCATGTTCTTTTCCAGGTTGGTCTCGAGAGCGGTGGCTTTTTCATTGAGAGTCTTGCGGATATCATCGAGATTGTCGGAAGCCCCGAGCGCTTCCATCCAGATTTTCAGGCGTTCGGCCAGAAGTTTCCGCTGATTCTCGAAATCCTTTTTGGTTAAGAATTCCTTGCGCTGGAAGTCCTTTTTGGGGTCCAGCCATTCGACTCCCCGGACCAGATCGCCCTCGGCGGTTTTGAATGACGGCAACAGGGCCGCCAGTTTGCTGAAATCACCGAAAGTATCACTCAAGATTGAGGCGAATTCCTCATCGGACACTTTCTCCATTGCCGGTGCGGCGGGTTTGACCTCGGCGGCTTCGGATTGTTGCGGCTGCAGTTTTTCTTCTTCACCCATTTATAATCACCTCGCTTCTATTCGGTCAGAAGGTCTATGTAATATTTGGCCGCCTTCAAGAGGGCTTTTTTCTTTTCCTCGTCGGACAGCGTTTTCTTCAAGGCATTGTTTTTCTTGAGTTGCTTATCCAGATCGGCAATCATCTCCTTGCTATAGTACGTCTTCTGGAGATAGTCATTTTTCTCGATCAATTCCTTGGAGGTGAAATCCTTCATGGCCTTGATCTCGAATTTGGCATTGACCGGTTCACCGTCGGTTGTCTCCAGTTCGGTGGAAAACGAAGGCCGGAACTTCTCGAAAACTTCCTTGAGATTCTGGCATTTGGCCGGAGTCGGATCGGGATCCTCGCTGTTGTTGAGCTTGGCCACATAGAGCAATTTGTTGGACGGCAGAAGCTCAACCGGGATAGAATCATCTTTTTTGATTCGCTCGGTTGCACCAAGAATAAATTTTGCCATTTATTCCTCCATTGTAATTAAAATTAAGACTTTTCTCGTTTGGTAAAGATATAAACTTCATCCCTGACATCTATCAGAATTTTATCGCCCGGGACAATCGCCCCGGTGATTATTTCCACCGAGAGCCGGTTGATAATATCCCGCTCGATTGTCCTCTGAATCGGGCGGGCGCCCAGTTCCGGGGTATACCCGTCGCGGGCCAGTTTGCTTTCGGCCTCCGGGCTTAAAATCGCTTCGATATGCTGGTCTTTCAGTAATACGGCCAGTTGTTTGAATTCCAAAGCCGCGATTTTCTGCACCTGTTCCGGGGTGAATGAATGGTATATAATAATATCGTTGAGCCGGTTTAAAAATTCCGGGCGGAACTTACTGAACAGAAATGACCGGACTTCATCCATGTTAACCTCGCGGCCCTCCCGGTCGGCATCAAGAATTTTATCGGCGGCGTAATTCGAGGTCAGGACCACGACGGTGTTGGAGAAATCGACCGTCCGGCCTTGGCCATCGGTCAGCCGGCCGTCATCAAGCAACTGCAGAAGGACATTGAAAACGTCGGGATGAGCCTTTTCGACCTCATCGAACAGAACAATCGAAAACGGTTTCCTCCGAACCGCTTCGGTCAGCAGGCCGCCCGCCTCATAACCGACATATCCCGGCGGAGCACCGATTATCTTGGCCACCGAATGGGCTTCCATAAACTCCGACATATCCATCCGCACCATGGCGTTTTTATCATCGAACAGGAATTCGGCCAGGAGCTTGGGCAAATAGGTTTTACCGGTTCCGGTGGGCCCCAGGAAAAGAAACGATCCGACCGGGCGGTTGGGCATTTTCAATCCCGCGCGGGATTTCCGCACGGCATTGGCAATGGCCTTGATGGCGTTTTCCTGTCCGATAATTTTAGCCGATAGCACCGCCTCCATTTTCACCAGGCGGTCTTTTTCGGCGGTCATCATCTTCGACAGCGGAATCCCGGTCCGCCGGGCCACCACCGCCGCGATATCGGGATCCTCGATTTTGGGCTGAAGGTTTTCCACCACCGTTTTCAGCGACCCGTAAAGAGCGACTTTTTTGTCAAACTCCTTTTTCAAATCCTCGATTGGCAGTCTATCTTCGGTCATAAGTTTTCTCCCGTTGAAGCCTCAACCCGGTGTCCCCAGTAATCCTTCAGTTTGCCAAAGGCCAGCGCAAAAGCATCGTAGGCGGTATATAGCCGGTCGAAATCCTCGGCGTTTTTAACCGGGTCTTTCCCCTGGCAGGCCTGCATCAGTTTATGTACCGTCTCGATATGTTCAGCGACCGCCGGTATAAGCTCGATCGCCATTTCCTTTTTAACGCAGAACTCGGAGGCCGCCTCGTCAATAATATCCAGCGCCACATCGGGCAGATTCCGTTCACTCAGGTAACGTTTGGCCAGTTTAACCGAGGCCGAGAGGGCTTCGGAGGTGAATTCCACATGGTGATGATCCTGGTATTTGGGAACCACTCCCCGGGCAATCCGAATGGCCTCATCGATGGTCGGCTGCTCCACCACGACCCGTTCAAAACGGCGGTCAAGAGCCTTGTCTTTTTCGAGATACTTGGTGTATTCTTCCTGGGTGGTGGCGCCGATCAGGCGTATCTGACCGCGGGCCAGGGCGGGTTTGATCAGATTGGCGGCATCCATTCCCGATCCGCCCCCGCCGGCTCCGGCAATGGTATGTATTTCATCTATAAAAAGAACCACTTTTCCGGCTGATTTAACCACCTCGCCGACCAGGGCTTTGAACCGTTCCTCAAATTCGCCTTTATATTTAGCCCCGGCCACCATCGCTCCCATATCGACTTCCATGACTTTCACATCATACAGGGCTTTGGGGACCTTTTTTTCGATCACCAGTTGGGCGAATCCTTCGACAATGGCCGATTTTCCCACCCCGGCTCCGCCGACCAGGATGGGGCTGTTTTTACGGCGGCGAAGCAAAATCTGAATGACCTGCTGGACCTCCTTTTCGCGGCCGATCATGGGATCGAATTCGCCGGCCGCGGCCAGGTTGGTCATATCGGTGCAATAGCGCAGGGTTTTGGAAACATCTCTTTTACCTTCGGCCGGTTCCTCGCCGCCCTCCGCCTTTTTCGGTTTACCGCTTGCGATTTCCTCGACCGCTTTGCTTTCGGCAATAGCCCGATAGATAATTTCTTTCTGGATATCGAGTTTGTCACGGACATAGGGTGATAACGCCGATTTGGGGTCGAAAATGGCGATCAGGATATGTTCCGGTTCAACCAGCGGATCATAGAGCCGGTTTCTTTCATCAAGCGCCTGGGCCAGAACATTCTGCACCGCCGGGGAAATACTCAATTCCTCGCGCGATGCCGAACGGGAGGATTGTTCCTTGAGATAGATTTCGACAATTGATTCCACGAAGGAAGGGCTTTTGCCGAGCTGATTGAGGATCGATTCCACCTCGGTTCCCTCATGGCGGACTGTGGCCATAAGCAGATGTTCGACCTCTATTTCCGGATGTTTGAAGGCGGCCGCCACTTCTTTGGCGTTCTTGATAATGGCCCTCGAATCCGATGAATAGCTGGCAATATCCATATTGTCACCTTTATTGAATTTAAGAATTACCTGGTTGCGTGAACCAAAAACTGTTTAATGCTGCAATTGTCCCTCGGGGCTATGATACTCCCATCGATAATAATTGTCAAGCTATTTATTCTCGTTTAACTTCTTGCCGGACAATAATATTTGTCGGCATGAAGGTCCCTTTTCTTGAGACGGACAAGCCCTATTTCCCCTTTTCCCCTTTCGCAAGTATACTATCACCGTTATTTGCATATCTTTATGGCCGCCAGGACGGCATATGGCCCCATTCGTCTCTCTCGAAACTGTAATCGCGCCAATGGTTTAAAATCAAATTATCATGACTGATCAGGTTCTCCAGATGGAAAGCACTGGGACCGTGCGGGGCGCTGAATTCGTCATGATCGAAAGGATAGCATTTTATCCAGGCCTGACCATCCCAGCCATTGGCCGAAGTGACTTCATCGGCAAACCCGATATGAATCCGAATTCGGTGAGTGCCGCTTTCGGTAAAAACCTGGGAATTGACTCCCTCGACAATTCGCGGCCCCGAACTACGGTAACTGACCGTGTTGAACGAGCCGGCGGAATCGCGGTCGGCCCTCGGCCGTACCCGGGGCGGAAAACGGAGCTGGAATAAAACCCGCACCTGCCGTCCGCCGCGCTGGGAGAACTCCGCCCGAACCTCGAATCTGGCGGTATCGGGCACAAACCGGGCCATGATGTCAATAGCGAGGACATTGAGCACCGCGCCCCCGAACTGGACATTCTGGTAATTATGCCGGACGTCGTATTTGTGTAACAGGTTGATCAGGGAGTTCAACTGCCAGGTCACGCCCATATATGAATCGGACCACATCGAAGTATTGGCGGCCATCCAGTCGCGCCTCATATCACCCTGCCGGGGCTGGGTACCCCAGAGGCAGTGGCGCATGAACAGTTCTTCTTCGCTGTCGGTGGCAAAAATGACGATGACGGCGCCGATAACCCCTATAATCCCCACGATGGCTCCAACCGGTCCGCCAAGGGTTGTCCCGGTGGCCAGGATATAGCCCAACTCGGTTATTCCCACTCCGAGCGACAAAGCTCGCCCGAAAGCGGCATCATAATCACCGATCCCGAGCCGGTCGGCCAGGCCGGAACCGTGTTCGTAAAGATCGAAAATATTTTTAAAGGCCATTGCCCGGGTGGCAATAAGTTTGGCTCCGCGCTCATCAGCGAAATTGCCCAACGCGGACATGGCGGCACTCATTGACGAGACCGATCCCTCGCCGTCGAGAATGGCCTTGAACTGGCCCAGCAGATTAGCATGGCGGAAAATCCTCCGGATCAGCTGGGTTCTTTGCACGGCCGCATGGCCGGCGGTGTTTTCCGATGTAAAGCTCACCAGCCGGGCGCGGTCGCGCCTGATCCCGGCAATAAAATTGGACCAGGTAGTCTGTCCCGAGGTGTAGCCCGAAACCAGGTGAAAGGCTCGTATTTCGGCAACCCCGACCGCCAGATCGGCCAGTTGTATCCCCTGCAGAGATGTATTCCAGGCCCTGACTGCGGCCGAGCGCTGAGCCGTGCGGGTCCGCAGGGAATCATGGAAAAAAGTGCTCCAGGCACTCTGAGCCGGGGGTCTCTCGGAAGTCTGCTGGAAATACTGGGTCAAAAGACCATGCTCGCCGGCCACAATCCCCAGCGGCCGGACAATCTCCATCCAGACATAACCATCCACACAGGCACCATCTATCTGGTGCACCATGAAAGCGTTTTCCATCCGCTCCATGATCGGGTGGCTCAGGAAATTGTAAATATTATCCGCGAAGTTGGCTTTTCTATCGATATAATTATAGAATCGATCGAAGGCCGAGTTGAGCCGGCTTGTATTGGCATCATCTTCGATACTGCCGCTACTCATGACCAGTTGCTTGCAAAGACAGGCCAGAATCCCCCTGACCCGGAGATCCTGCTGTTCGGCATTAAGGCGCATACTTCGGGCCGGTACCCGGGCATCGACAATCCGGGCATAACGGGTGTGGAAATTGATTATATCAACCGTCCGGTTCACAATCCAGGCCGGATCGAATACCAGGGCCCGCCGCCGGGCGCCGCTTCCGCTCACCACCATAAGACGGCAGAGCGGGAGAGTGGCTCCATAAGCGCTGGACTGACGCAGTTGATTTTCGGTGAAGATGTACTGAATGGTTTCCGCGAAAACCCGTCCCGGCAGGGCAATGACATAGGCGTCGCGCAGTTCCCAGCGTTCCAGCTCGAAATAGTTTCCGTTCGCCTGACCCTCGCTGTACTGCCTCCAGGCCGAGCCGGACGCTTCCGGGACATAGGAGATATAATCCCAGTCGGTTGGTCCATTGTAATGCAGTTCGATAATCCGGTCGGTTCGCCCGGGGACATCGCTTGGAGACGGGATAAAAAAGTAGATATAACGGCCGTTGGCATCGGATGTCAATGCGCGGTACTGGGAGGGAATCTGGTTGACCCGGTCGACACTGAAAAGAGCCGTCAGGTTGGGCGATTGTTGCTGTATCATCCAGAAATCTTCACTGGCCCGGCTCAGGAGGCCGTTGAAAAAGGCCGCCCAGCCCTGGAGCAGGTGCGAACCGAGTCCCTCGTAAACGACATAATTGAACCGACCGAATTCCAACTGGACCCGGTTTCTAAGCTGGGCCCGGCCGACACTGCCGGAACCGCCGCTGAAAGATCCATCGATCTGCACATTACCGCACATGGCTGACCCTCAATATACTTCTACCTGTCCGACTGCTGTTATGCCTGGTAGTCATGATCGTCGTCCACTTCTTCCTGTTCGATATCGTCGATATCATCTGCAGGAATTTCATCATCGGATATATCGGTTGAAGGAATATCAGTCTCAGTCGGTTCCCCGGATTCATCCTGAGTGTCATCGCCGGTATCCGAATCGGCCTGGACTTCCTCTTCTTCCTCCAGCTCAATCTCCTCGAGCTCGACGCCCACCCCTTTGTATTTGATAGTGAAATTGCCCGGGGGAATATCCTCGATCCGTACCCGGCCTTCCTCATCGAGTTTCCCTTCCCGGGTGGTTCCATCAGGCAGGGTCAATTCGTATTCCTTGTCGGGAATCGGGTATCCCTCATCGTCGATCAACTGCAATTCGATCCAGTCCTTGAACTCCAGAAGACCGGACTCTTGTTTCTTACCATATTCGGTGTCGCCGATGGTGATGGTAAAGAAGTACTCCGGGGGATTATAAGTCCCGCCGTACTTATCGAGTTCGGCCTGGGTCGGGATTTCATCACTATCTTCGTGATACTCATACTCCCAGAGAACTTCAAGTTTTTCTTTTTGAATTTCGGTCGGGATGGTGGTGATTTTATCATGGGCCTTATCCCGGTCGAATTCATAGATGGTAACCGTGGCGGGGGTTCCTCCGGCAACATTTTTAACATCGGCGGTAAGTTTCAATATTTCGCCGCGACGAGCCTCGGCGTCGCTCCATTTCATATTGGTAATTTCCACCGGCGGGAGAACCATAATATGGTTCGATTCACCGCTCAAACCGTTTTTGGACAACTCCACCTCGAAATAAATTTCATCACCGATTTCGGTATCCTCGGGGATATCCATTTCACCAATAAACTTATTATTGCGGATATTACCGCTGACTTTGCCCAGCTTTTTCCCTTTTTCACTGCGGCCGGTGATTTTGATATCGGCCTGGTTGCCGACAAAGGCGGTTTCGACCTCGAACCCGGCCGCCTGCCCGGCGTAAGCGACCCCGGAGCGCCAGATAGCGCTGATCAGGTGCGAATCGAGCTTGATTTCGTGCTCGGAATCGGTCGCTTTGGAAAATTTCAAATCCGCCATTATTTTATTCCGTCAGGGGTTCCAGCGAACAGATCATCTTTTCGACTTCGAGGGCGATGGTTTTCATGGTTTTCTTGGTAAATGAAGCCATGAAAGTGTATCCCCTCTCACCGATAATCATGTAAATATTTTTCTGATACACGACCTTGCCGTCGGCCGGGACCCATTTGTACACATATTCCCAGGCCGGGAGACCATTGGCCAGAGTCTTTTCCTCATCCTTGAGTACCTCGATACTCTGCATCGGGTTGGCCGCGGCGGCGATACGGTCCCGGGCGAATTCGATCAACTCCAGTCCGCGCACATCGGGATCGACCACCACCGTCAGCATATGCTGATGGCCGCTGTCATCGGGTCCCATGAAGCAGTGCACGGTGTGATCGTTCCAGTCGGCCGGAAGGTCAAGATTGAATTTATTATTGGTTTTGCTCATGGTTTTGGTTTCCCCGCCGGCTTATTTCCGGCTGTAATTATCATTATTATCGCAAACACCTTATCCCGGTTGCCCCGGCGATATATATTAACCCGTTTTTATCCATAATCGGACGGCAGGTGATCGGTTCGGGAACGACTTTGTTCATCATGATCTCCCCGTCCGGCGAAATCTGCATTAATATCGTTTTGGCCGCGGCCAGAATGGTTCCGTCTTCCAGGACGGTAATAACGGTCTCTCCCGATTCCGCCATTAACTGACAACTCCAGATTTCCTGGCCCTTATCGATTTTAAGAAGCCGGTTGTTGAGGACCAGGTAGATCGCACCATCGGGATGACAGGCCGGAGGTTGCCCGGTCAGTTCCGCCCGATCCAGCGGAAACTGCCAAATAGGATGACCCTGGCGGTCGAAAGATTTCAGAAATTGCCCTTCCTCGATATTTTGTATCACCAGGATGTTTCCCTGGTGATCCAGAGCGGCCGCGGTGACCTCTTCAAGGTTTATGGTGATGACGGCCTTATCGGATACGGCCTCGGCCTCGATCAGGTAAATATGATTGAGGGTGGCGATGCAATAGAAACTGCCGTCCGGGGCCACCAGGGCATCTATCAGGTCTTCTTTCTTGACGAACTGCCAGATGAAATTATTGATCTTGATATCGAAACGGCTGAAAGTAAATTCCGGGCCGTCGAATTTATCGGTCGGGCTGTTAGTAGCGGTCGGATAGGTCTGGTAACAATAGGCCATCTCCTTATCGCGCGCCCGGCTGAAATAGAGCATGGTCTGGCTTGTCAGAAAGGGAAGCGACTGGCGGTTATAATTCTTTTGATCCATCCCGAGTATTTCATAATAGCCGCTCTGGGTGACAGTCACCAGTCCCGCCGGTTTCAGATCGAACAGGGCCCCGGAAAACAGCTCTTTCTGCCACACCGATTGGCCGCTATTCAGGGAACGGACATTGAAACGATTACCGTAGGCAAGCACCAGGAATGAGTCGATTATGGCTATCTGATCGGCCGGGACAAGATCATCTATAAAAAGGCTTTTTGCTTCCCAGACCTGATTCCCCGTCAGTTGACCTGCAACCGCCAGGTATGAGCTGTTTTGGGCATCGGCGTATTTTTTGGAATTTATTATGGTCGATTCCGCCACATTATCCTCCTGCCTGTTTGATTTGCATGATGCGACGGCCGTCAGAAAGAACAGAACCATCATCAGCCGAAGACCGATTGTTTTGAAATTAAAGAACCATCGCATCGAGAATTTTCCCTGTGTTGGTCCGGCGGCGCGGATTTTCATCCCGGCGGCCGGCCGGAATATATTTATCAGAAACTCTCCAGTGTAAAATTGTCCGTCAATTTGGCATTGACCCAGGTTTTCAGAAAATTCAAATCGTTTTTAATAATACTACCGCCGGCGGCATTGACAAAATAGCGAACCAGTTCATCGGCATCGACATCAAGATGAGCAAAAATCCCCCCCGAGTTGTTGGGAATCCGGGGATTGGGGGCGGCCGGAGCATTATCGTTGCGGAATTCCACCCAGTAATTGGGGGTGAAATCGACTCCGCCGCTGTTCACTGTCGCCGTCCAGCTCTCGGAAAAACCCGGCAAAAAGTGGATATATATGTTTTTAATATCCTTGGTGCCGCCGGTCAGGCGATAATGGCCGCCCAGATCGACCCAGGCCTGTTCCAGCTGGTAAATCCGCAGTGCTCTCTGGAGGTTGGCCATGGCCGGGGCGAATTTAACACTCAACATCAGGCGGACCAACAGAACCGCCTGGTATTTGAGCGGCTCCTGGTTGTTGTGGAAATATTTAATCGACGATTCATCTTCCCCGACATAGTACAGATCGAGTTTCAGTCTTTTTAAAGGAGCGGCCCGAACCTGGTACAGGGGTTCGGTATAAACCGGATCAGTCAGTTTTTCCGGAATCTGAGGTCGACCGGAAGCCGTGAGATTCCGTTGGTATTTCAATTCCCATATCCCGCCCCGGGACAAACGGGCAATGAACTTTTTCCCCGGAAGCATCTTCGAAAGCGGTTTGGAGGCGTCACTGATTTCCTTGTTCAGACGGTGCATGGGATACCACAGATGATGCAACCTGGGGGCCCGATTGTGGTTCATCATCGACGTGGAATTGGTACTCATGGAATAAGGAATATAGAACTGGGCGAAATCCGGGGGTTTATAATTCTGGCCGGGATCAGGCTTGAAATCGTCCCTCCGGACATATTCATCCGGCTGACCGGTAGCATGACCCAGCTCATGAGCGAAAGTGTGAACCCCGAAGGAATCGCCATGTTCCGTCACCGGGGCCTGGTCCGGCGGCGTACTCCAGGTGCGGTAGGCCGATTTGTTCAGCTTGAAAAGGGAATAATGGGTCGGACCCTCGGATCTGATCGACCACTGGTAAGCCTGGCCGTAGTGCAGACTGCCGTCTTTACAGATCAACGCCAGAAACTTGGAACGGCCGCCGATAGCCTTATCCTGGGCGGTAGCCATATTAGCGTGGTCGAAAAGCTTTTTATGATTTGAGGCGGCGTCCTCCGAGGGGCGTTTGTCGAAATCCAGTTTAAATCCGCCAGCCGGTTCCTGAATCTCAAATGTTTCCCGTTCATCGAAAAAGAAAGTCGGCCGGATTATGGTCGAAGTTTCGTTGGCCGGATCTTCCTCAAGATAAGCCCGTTTTCGATTCCAGGTATCCATGGCGTTATAAACGCCCTTATCGACGAACATCTTGACATCGTTGGCGCCCGGTACCGGTGAAACCGTCGCCGGATCGCGGGAGTCGCGCATGAAGCTTATGGAAACATAGGCAATGGTGAAAGAGACGGGGTTTTTGCCCTCCAGGTGCTGATGATGAAAATAGTGCAGGTCGTAATCACCGGTCGAACCATAGTCGTGATCGTTATAATCCATCTCGAACGAGATATGGAAATCGCTGTCGTTGCGGACTGCCGCCCGGGCTCCAATCACAGCGCCCTTGTTGACCCAGTTGTTTTCGATGGTGGTACGCTTGTCCCCGACGGCATAGAAGCCATTACGGAAAAAGACGACTTTGGCCCGTTTGATTTTTTCGGGATCCTCGATAATAAGGTTGCGCCAGACATCATTCCCCCCGACCTTTTCCTTTAAAAACGGCCGCCGGGCCGAGTGGCGGTCGGAGGTTTTCTGGTGCAATCGCAGACAGCCGTTGGCCTTATTCACCAGGAATATTTTAACTCTTGATTTTTCGCTCAGGTCTTTTACGACGGCCGGGATTTTATGATTGGCATCCTTGATGACCTGTGTCCCCCCGACCTGGTCAAGCAGAACAATATCATCGAGCGAAAAGGTTAACGGCTGAGCGGCCGAGGTGTTTTTCCCGCCGAAAGGTTTCAGTTGAAGTTTCTCGGAGACAACTTTTTCGTAGCGCTCGCCCTTGTTCATATCACCTTCATACCGGGTCCAGTAATTCCTCGAGGACCAGTACGCCGGCAGATCGTAATACTTCCATCGATCAATGAATTTCTCCGGTTTGTTGAGTTCCTTTATCTGCTCAGGTGTCCGGATAACTATTTTCGGGGTGGCGTCCTTGCTGTCGGTATAGACCCAGAGGTTTTCCGTTTTGAACTCAAAATACAATTTTTGATGTGTCCCGTCATCGACCGGCGTTTTAAACCTTACCCTGATGCTGTAGACTCCGTCGGTATAAGATACGGCCGTGGACAACTCCTCGCCGTTGTTTTCAAATGCCCGGATATCCAATCCCTCGGGGAGATTCATGACCTCATCGCGAACCCGGTTATAGTACGAAAAACTCATGTGATAAACGACCGCGTGAAGGTCGTCGGGGTGAATATATTTCGGGATGAAATGCCACCGGTGCCAGATCGGGCAGTCTTTCTCCTTGTGTACTTTGGTGATATCGGCGGGGCAGTTGATCACCGGGATTTCGTTTTTATCGAACAGGAGAATTTCGACCCGCCGGTTGGTCTGAGAACGATAATTGCCTTTTTGGGCCTTGTCGATGGGGAATGATTCGCCGCAGGCGACATATTTATTTTTCATGCTGGCGAATTTTATTTTGGTATCGCGGTAATCCTGAAGCTGGGCGGTGGTCATTTTCAGAATTTTGGCCAGTTCCTCATTGTAGAGGTTATAAACCGCCACCCATATTTCCAACGGCCAGAGATGTTTGCTGTCTTTCTTGACATCGTTGAACACCCGGCCGGGAATCGCCTTTTCATTATTGGCCGGGGCGAAATCTGAATTATAGGATTTAATGAAATTATCCACCGCCGTTTCAGTATTTTTATTCCAGCTGTCGTTCACTTTCAACGGATCGCATGGCCAGCGTTTGAGACCGGCATAGTGTTTCATGATCTGCTGGTAATCCTCGATCTTGTGTCTTTCAACCCCGATTTCGGCCCACTGTCCGCGGCTGTATTCGCCGCCGGTGAATAAGTACAGAATATTCCTGGCCCGCAGGGCCGAAAGGCCGAAATTGTAATCGGTTTTGCCCGAGGTGTCGGTATGGCCGGCAATCAGAAGGCGTTTATCCGGTTCGTAATCGATCAATTTGAAAATCAGGGCCAGCGATTTGAGACCGGTTACTTTCTCCTGCTTGTCCGAGCCCTTCTGGTCTTTGGGTGATTCCTCGGGACTTGAAGGCATTATGACGGCGCTGTTGTGATGGAAAAGAACGTCTTCCATCTCCAGCAGATGGACGTTTATTTTTTTAAGATTGAATTCCCAGATGCGGTGAGTCGAGGTCGGGAGTTTGGCCATGATATCCCGGAATTCGACAATTTTCTGGACAGCATCACCCATTCTATAACTTCATTCCGAAAAAGAGATTGTTTCTATGTTCTCGGATCGACCACGACCCTGACCTGACCGGGTGGCACCCGTTCGACTTTGGCATAACCGTTATCATCCAGCGTTCCCTGCCTGACGGCACCATTGGTAAGAAAAACTTTATATTTCGCGCCTTTAACCGGATTTCCTTCGTCATCCTTGATCTTCAGCTCGATATAATCCTGGTAATCGAGAATTCCCGACCGGGCCAGAAGATCCCCGATTTTTGCCCGGAAATAATATGACGGCATGGAATAACCGCCCTGTTCCTCCTTGGACTCATTTATTTTCAATAATTTCTCATCGACCTTCAGCTCCCACTCTTCCTCAATCTTGTCCCCCTTAAGTTTGGTCTCTATCGCATCAAGCATCCGGTCGGCAAAATTGGCGTCGCGGATAAATATCTCCAGGGTGGCCGGAGTGCCCGATTTAACCCCGGCGGTCTCCACCTGGAGTTTGACTTTATCGCCGACCGCCGCCTGTTTTTCGGACCAGGCCGCTTTGGTGATGGCCTGCAGGGCGATATCGCAATTGCCCTCATCGATCCCGGATTTTTTCACCTGCCCGGTCAGGGGCCCCGAGGTTTCACTGCCATCAGGTAGTTTGATTCTATATTTCCCGCCGACAATCGGCTTGCCGCCCTTGTCCACGACTTTGGCGTCGATATAGTGGCCCTCTTTGACCTCGGCTTCTTCGGCTTCGGCCCCGGCTTTTTTCCCGGCGCCGCCGCCGCCGCCGCCACCACCACCACCACCGTCCCCGATAAGAACGGTCATGCATCCGGAAACTATCGATGATGGAGGCCCGGAGCAGAGGGCTGTGTCGCCCACCCGGGCGGCCGGCATACCGGCAATTAATACTGATGTACAGGTAGCAATGATCTGCATGCCGACATGAGGAGGAGGGGGCGTCCCCGGATTAACGGCCGGACAAACATGCATATCACCCATTCGTGCGGCCGGCATGCCGCCGATCAGTACTGTCGGAGCCCCGGAGGGCAGGATGGTACCGCCGTGGGCCGTGGGATCGCCCACCCGGGCGGCCGGTTTACCTGGCATATATTCTCCCCGATTTTATATGGTGAAAAGTCACCGTTAAAAATATATAGCTATCTTAAGACGGAAGTCAATAAATAGTTTAAGTCTCTCCCGGTCATGTCATCCTTCCGCCATTCCCGGAATAGGCGATTTATTGAAGTAAATACACCAGCGTTATTAAAATTGTCGGCTGTCATAGCGCAT
Source organism: Candidatus Zixiibacteriota bacterium (assembly GCA_016933955.1). Classification (NCBI taxonomy): domain Bacteria; kingdom Pseudomonadati; phylum Candidatus Zixiibacteriota; species Candidatus Zixiibacteriota bacterium. The sequence continues at coordinate 86,514 of JAFGTT010000008.1, read as the reverse complement.
AATTTAGCCAGACTTTACGCCATTTGTCTAAATATTCTCTCTGTCCGGCCGAATTACTCACCTGAAGTTTATAAAAAACTCCTTGCGGTGAATATGGATATAACCGTAAATTGAGCCTCAAAGCGTGAGGCTGGATTTTGTGTCGTTTTTGTATCCGTATGGCGGCATAAACAACCAATACCCAATGGGTGAGACTATCCGGAGAACCTGTGTCAGAACAAGACGACAGCACCAATTTGAATGACGGCCAGGAAAACAGCCATGACCCGTTGGGCATTATAGGTTGGGAAATCGGCGGCAAATATATTATCCGTTCGCATATCGGCGGCGGCGGATTCGGCGAGGTGTATGAAGGCTATAACAAGCATCTTACCGAACAGCGGCTGGTTTTCAAGTTTTTCAAACGGGTCCAATCGCGCGACAAGTTCGCCAAGGAAGCCAAAATCCTCTGCATGCTCGATCATCCCAATATCTCACGGGTGGTCGATTACCTTCCCGATGAAGGGGCTGTCGTGGTGGCTTATATCGATGGCCGTGACGGCGGGCAGATTCTCCGGGAACAGGGAGCGCTGGACGAGGAGACTTTTCTGAAAGTGGCCCGCGGGGTAACCAGCGCCATTGCCTATGCCCATGAAAAGAAGATCGCCCACCGGGATATCAAGCCGGGCAATATCATGTTCGATAAACGGGGGCAGATTTACCTGATCGATTTCGGGATCGCCAAGGAAATCGGCGGCGATGCCACCAAAACCGCCTACCAGGCGCTGACACCGCTCTTTGCGGCCCCGGAACGCCAGACGGGGGAAGCCAATTATAATCCATTTTTGAGTGATATTTATGAAGTGGCGATAACCCTGTTCAATTTTGCCACCGATTCCCTGCCCTATCGCAACCCGGCCAACCCGGATCCATCTGAATGGGGCGGGACGGCCAGCAAGAAACTTTCCCCGGAATTGCGGCGAATACTGAAAAAAGCCACCGACCCGGATCCCGCCCGGCGCTACTCCTCGGCCGCCGAGATGGCCGCGGAATTCAAAAAACTCGGTCAAGCCTTTGGTGGAACCGAGAAAAAGGGGCGCGGTTTTATTATCGCCCTGGCCCTGGTTACCGTTCTGGTCGTGGCCGCATTCGTGATGCGGGATGAAATCCGGCGGCTGTATGAAGAAAACTTCGGACGAAAGGAAGTCGCCACCCGGACTGTGACGCCGCCGAAGAGAACCTCGGAAACCCCGATCACGATTGATTCCTCGGCCGTCATCGCCGGAATGACCGACAGCACGGCGACTGCAGATTCGATGGCGGCTGTCGTCCCGGATACGATAAAAAAGGAAATCGAAAAACCGGCCGTGGAAAGCTCGACTCCCGGAACCGCCGTGAAAACTCAGGTTGATACCGTCACGAAGAAAACAGCGGAGGAGTCTTCTAAGGAGACTATAACCAAACCGAAAGAGCCCGTCAAAGAACCGGTTAAGCAGACTCCTCAAGAAGAAACAAAGGTGGTTACTCCGCCGGCTGAGAAAAAACCGGAACCGGCTGTAGCCAAAACCGACAGCGTCAAGACCGAGACAACATCTGTCACTAAACCCCCGGAGAAAAAACCGGAACCGCCAAGCACAATTCCGCTCCGCCTGGCGATATCGCCGCGCGGCGATGCGGTTTTAACCGTTAATGGTATCAAGGGGACGCCGGACAGCACGTTCAATATCAAACCGGATGAAGATATTAATCTGGTTGTGGTGCATACGGATTACCCGATTCTGAATAAAACCGTAAAATTATCGGCCGGGGATACCCGGCTGGCGATCGACCTGTCGCGGGAATATGCCGGGACCGATTCGGTCAGTCTTCAAATTGCTCTGGCGCCGCCATCGGACAAGCACGTGGTGGAATTATCCTTCAACGGCCGCCGGCATATGTTGACCGAGTTTCCGGTTTTGAACCTGATTAAATTACAGGGATGGTGGAATCTGAATTCGAGTATCTTTGCCATCGGGGCCGATAAAAAGGGCGAACCCCGGATCGATTCCCTGGTGGTCTTTCCCTATGGAAGCGGACCGCACGGAGCCACCAAAGGCCCCTCGGGACGGATAAAACTCGGCTCGACCGGGGGAAGCGGAATGGCGACCGTTCCGCTGGTGATATTCTGGTCGGAAAAATAGTTATCTATTATTTTCGCGGATAAATACAACTTAATACTTTACATGGGAGGTATCATGGTCAGAAAACATTCCGTATTTCGGGTGACCGCGATCATCCTGCTGGCTTTGTATCTGCATGGCGCGGTCCTGTCCGGAATATCTTTCGGACAGACAACCGACTGCGGTTACGATCCCGGTCAGCCATCGTTGACCAATGCCCGAAAGAGCTTCCTGGCGCTCAATTACAAATGTGCCGAACAGGAGCTGGAAGCCTATCTCAAGCTGGAAAATATCAGCATTGAGGATCGGGCCAACGCCCATGTCCTGCTGGCCGAGGTCTATTACGCCCGGGTCAGGGACAATGATGAAAAGCGCGATATGGTCATGGAGCAATTCGTGGCGGCTTTCCAATCGTACCGTGAATGGCGCGGCGAACTTAATATCAAATCGCCGGAATTCATGTCGATGATGAAAGACGCCCAGGATCTGGTCGATCAGGGCGGCACCAAGGAAGTGGTCACGCCCGGTTCGGCTGAAACGAAAACAACCCCGCCCGCCAAAGTCGAAGGTAAGAAGAAACCGTGGTACACCAAGTGGTGGGCGATCGGACTGGGTGTTGGAATTGTTGCCGGTGTGGTCGTCCTGGCGGCCGGAGGCAGTGATGATGGTGGCGATGACTCCGGAACCGGAGCTCTGCCGGATTTCCCGGATACACCGAAAAAGGGCAAAAAATAAAATTCATCGGACCATGTGTAACATTGAGGAAGGAGAAGAAAAATGAAGAAGGGAATTTTAACTATATTGATATTACTGCTGGCGGCCGGAATGGTTCTGGCCCAGGCCCCGAATTACATTACTTATCAGGGACGTCTGACCGACGACGAAGGTGACCCGATCACTTCGTCGGTAAGCGTTACTTTCGCCATTTATGCCGCCTCAACCGGCGGGACAGCCCTGTTCACTTCCACCCAGTCGGTTGATCCCGACGATAACGGGGTTTTCACGGTGCAACTGGGACCGTTGACCACCTCCCATTTGGATGGAAGCACCCGTTACCTGGGGATAAAAGTCGGTACCGATGCTGAAATGACCCCGCGTCAGGCCATAAACTCGGCACCGTATTCTATCACCACCGCGACAGTTCCCAACAACTCGGTTACCTCGGCCAAGATTACCGATGGAAGTATAGTGGATGCCGACATCAATGCCAGCGCCGCTATTGCTGCCTCCAAAATAAATGGGGTGGCTGGGCTGGATTACAGCGATATCGGAACCGTCCTTGGTATTACGACCACCATAACCAGTTTGGGATCGGTTACGCTGAGCTGTCCTACCAGCGGATATGTATTGGTGATTGTCAGCGGTAGTGCCGTCATGTTTGGCGATGCGACCGTGCTGGATGTGGGTATGGGGACGAGTGAATCTGCTTTCCTGCACTACTACTCGACCGGGTACCTTGACGGATCGCGGACGGATCGTTCCTACAATCCCTTCTGCGTAACCTATGTAACCAGCGTGGCGGCGGGATCCCGGACTTTTTATGCTCTGGCCAGGAAGAATACTGCCTATGACACGAATACCATTAACCTGACCAATGTGTATTTAACAGCCATCTTTTTCCCAAGGGCTTATTAAAAGGAGTGCGGTGATTAAAAAAGATTGGAGATTAATCTATGAGATATATTAAATACGCAGTTATTGCCGTATCTCTTCTCCTGGTCGGGACGGTCGGTCTTTCATGGGCGCAGATGTCGGGAGTGTCGTATTCCCTGACCGGCGGGGTGCCGGTCGGCGGCGGAGGCTTGTCCGGCTCGACGAATTATAATTTGTGCGGGTCGGTCCCCCTGGCCGGAGGAGAAATATTAGGCAGCAGTAATTATAATATGGCCGGCGGTAATGCCGCTATCTTCGGTGCCGGATCGGCTTTCAACGCCGATTACGACGGGGCCCTGGTGCAAACCGTGGCGATCGGCGACCGGACTCTGACCGTGCTTCACAGCACCGGAGCCGGGACCGTCAGCGGTTCGTTTTTCTACCGCCAGGGCGGCCAGACTTCGTACAGCACGGCCGCCATGTCCGTTTCGGATGCCCAGACACTCATCTATGAACTCGATGAAAGCCTGTTGACGATCCGGGGTCTGGAGTATTATTTCGTTATTACCGATGGATCCGATGTTGTCAATATCGGTAACGCCGCTGAACCGTATACCTTTCGGACACAATTAACCAACGAACAGTCCCAGCGGCCGACCGCTCTGCCGAGCGCCAGTTCTATCCGCGATTACCGGATTATCGCCATGCCGTTGGTGCCTACCAATAACACCGCGGCCGCGGTCTTTCTCGATGATCTCGGGGCCGTCGATTCGACCCAGTGGCGTCTGGGCAATTACAATCCTTCCACTGCTCAGGTGGATGAATATCCCGATGCGGCCCGCGTGACCCCCGGCCAGGGATTCTGGCTGATTGCCCGCGGCGGGAAAACTTATGGGACCCCCGGAACCTCGGTTAGTCCTAATGCCGAGTATGGTGGCAATAGCTATTTCAGTGTCCCGCTCGATTCCGGATGGAATCAGCTGGCTAATCCCTTCCCGTTCAATGTCGCCTGGAGCGAAGTGGTTTTTGCCGACGGGGCCGATACGGTCGGACATATTTCGAGCGTCCTGGAAGATAATATCTATCGCTATACCGGCAGCGGCTACCAACTGGTGACAGTTATTCCGGCCTGGGAAGGCGTTTTCGTTAATATCAAGAAGGACGGAATCAAGGCCTTAATCAGGTTTCATGAGACAAGCCTGACACCGAAAGCAATGCCCCCGAAATTACCGGAAAAGACCTCCGATTGCTGGACTGCCAATCTCCGGCTTGACATCGATGGTTTGTTAGACGATTACAATCAGCTCGGAGTGCGTTCCGATGCGGCCGAGGGGATTGATCTTTATGATTATTCGGAACCTCCGACCGTCCCCGGCGGGCCGTCCCTAGCTTTCGCAATCGGTGATAACACGACCGGACTCAAACGGACCGATTTTCGCCCGCCGTTTACCGATGGTGCTGTCTGGGAAATAGTCGTAACCAATCCTGCCGGTGGGAAATTAACCGTGTCCGGTCTGGATCAGATTCCTTCCGATATGAGCGCCTGGCTGGTGACCGGTACAGGAAACCCGATCAGACTCGAAGAAGGAACTTCCGTTAATCTGACCGCAGAGATGATTTCCGCCCGTTTGATAATCGGTACCAGGGAATATGTCGAGGGCCATGAGAACGAACTTCTGCCGGCCCGGTTTGTTCTTGAGCAGAATGTCCCCAATCCCTTCAATCCCATAACCGATATCAGCTTTGCTCTTCCCGATCCCGGCCGGGTGCGGCTCGAGATTTTCAATATCCTCGGGCAGTCGGTCAGGCTTCTGGTCGACGAGGACCTTCCGGCGGGAAGACATCTGATCAGGTGGAATGGACGTGATGATGTCGGGACGGAAGTTGCCAGCGGTATTTATTTCTACCGGGTCGATTATGGCAATTTGAGTCAAACCCGCAAAATGATAATGATTAAATAGCCTCTTTTATCGAAGAAAAGCCCGGGAACCCCCGGGCTTTTTTTAAATCGGGTTGTCTATGCAACCATTTCGCCCGGCGGCCTGCATCCTAATTCATATAAACTGCCCGGCAGTATCCCGGACAGCCTTTCTTCTGATAACGTAACACTAACGGAGACATGGTAATAAAAATTTTCGACAGAATGGCATGGTTCTTACGAAAGTAATTGTTCAGGAGGTAATACCATGGACATTTTACTGGGAAATTTCTTCTCGTTCAACTCATTTCTTTATCTGACCGGACTGATTGCGGCCGCCTTTTTCTTTGCCATGGTGGGTATCCGGGAATTGAAAAGTGATCGGCATGAGGGTCTGGTTTATGTTGCCCTGGCGATTTTCTTTATCGCCGCTCATGTAATCATGCTTTTCTCGAATTTTTCTTCGAAAACAATATCGGATTTCAATTTGATGCCCGGTGCATGGGAGTGGCTGATTCTCCTTCTCGGACCGGCCCTGGTCACGCTGTATATTCTGTTCGGGCTGTTCAGTTTTGTCAAACTGCATGTCGGCGAGGCGATTTTGAAGATCGGCCTGGGAGTATCCCTGATCGGTATCCTCTATTTCGCCGGGCTGGAGTGGCCCCAGGAAGTACGGGCCATGCTGGTGATTATCTTCGGAATTACCTGGTTTGGCATTGAACTACGGACGGTCGGGGAATTGGAATAGCCGAAACTCAATGTTATAATTCAACCGGGGAATCGGCAACCGGTTGATTTTCCAGTTTACCCTGACCCTTGATTTTTATCATTTCGAATAGAAACCGCCGAAAGGGCGCATTGCGGCATTCCTGCCGGCATTCGTTGAGGTCTTCCAGATTAACGCAGTGGCCCTCGCAGCAATCCGTTCGCGCCAGACATTCGGAACCAATCGAATCAGCGACATATTCGGCGAATTCCTCGATATTGACCAGAAAGCTGGTGCCGCAACCGGGAACATCATGCTGGAAAAAGTAATAAGTAATAGGCGAGTCGATATCATGGAAAGCCATCCCGATCGGCCTGATGGACGGATCCCTGACAATTTTATCGATTGACAGGGCGGCGTGGCAATATGGACAAAGTTTGACTTTTTTGTTCATTGGCCCCTCTGTTTCCGTTTTATTTCATTATCCCCAATTATTACCCGGGATACAGCAGGACATATTGCGCCCCGAACAGCATCTTTTCCGAATACTTCGGAAAGTAGCTATTAATACTGTATCGGCATTTGGCCCGGGTCAGATCATCTATCTGTTTAATGTTGGTACAGGAATATTTAAAAAAAGGTTGCATAAACGACGTAAACGCCTATATTATATTAAATTATCACTATTTACATCTTTGCATATCTTGCCTGACGGGAGGTAATCATGATCTGGAGAAAACTGGCTTTTCTGGCTATAACGCTTTTTTTGATTGCCGGGAACAGCATGGTGTCGGCAGAGGATATTTATATCCAGGCAAAAATTTTTATTGATTCAAAGGAGGATATTCAGGAGCTCCGCCTGATGCATCTTGATGTTGTCTGGCAGGGGAAAGATTTCATTGAGGTAATTACCGATAAAGAAGAAATTTCCGAATTAAAAACAAAAGGCTTTCGGGTTGAAATCGTCCACGAGGATGTGGTCGAATTTTACCGTTCGCGGATTCCCGAGAAAGCCATTTCCCAGTTTTACAGCCTTTCACAGATCGAAGCCGAGCAGATGTTCATGAATTATGTCTACCCTGATCTGATAACTCCCAAGATCAGTATCGGGCAAACCCTTGAAGGGCGCGATGTTTACGCCGTTAAGATATCCGACAATGCTTCGGTCGATGAAGAGGAGCCGGAAATACTCTTCACGAGCGCCATTCATTGCCGGGAAGGTATCACCCCCCTGGTGTTAATCGAATTCATGTGGAACCTGCTGGAAAATTACGGGACCGATCCCGAGGCCACCTATCTGATCGACAACCGCGAGATGTGGTTCGTGCTGGTGGTCAACCCCGACGGTTATTATTACAACGATATGAACAGCCCCGGCGGCGGCGGGATGTGGCGCAAGAACCGCCGCGACAACGGTGACGGGACTTATGGTGTGGACCTGAACCGCAATTACGGTTACATGTGGGGGTACGATGATATCGGTTCCTCGCCGGATCCGGGCGATGAAACCTACCGCGGCCCCGGTCCTTTCTCGGAACTGGAAACCCAGGCCATGCGCGATTTTATTATTGCCCACAATTTTGTCATCACGCTCTATTTCCATTCCTATTCCAACCTGATACTCTGGCCATACAGCTATGAGGTGGGTATTTACTCGCCCGATGAGTATATTTTTTCGGCCCTGGGTCGGACCGTCAATTCCATTAACGGCTACCGTCCCGGACCGGGCTGGACCCTGTACCCCACCAATGGCGACAGCGATGACTGGGGTTATGGCGAACAGACCCTGAAAGATAAGAATTATGCGATCACGATTGAAGTCGGGGGGTACGATGACGGCTTCTGGCCGGAAACCTCGCGAATAAACCCGCTGATCCAGGAAAATGTTCCGGTGTGCTATTACCTGGCGAAGCTGGCCGGGAATATTTATTCGGCCCTGCCGCCGGATGCGCCGGTGATCTCGGCGCCCGATTCGGTCGAGAGCGGACAGCCGGTAGTCCTGACGTGGACGCATGAAGATACACTCAATCCGGCCGTTAAATACCAGTTGATGGAAAAACAGCAACCAACCGTTGCCACCGATTACGCCGATGATTTCGATGACTGGGACAACCACGGCTTTGTTCTCGATACGTACGATCACTCCTCGCCGACCAGTTTCCATTCTGGCGAACCAAGCTATGCCGAGCGGTATATCACGACACTCGAACCGTACCATGTCCAGCCCAACGATACGCTTAAATTCTGGACTTATTACTCCATGTCAGAAGGCTGGGACTATGCTTATGTGCAGGTATCCACCGACGGATTGTATTTTACCAATATCGAGGGTAATATTACCACCAACCAGCCCGACTGGTGGGATCACAACCTGGGTAACGGAATCACCGGCTGGTCCGACTGGACCCAGGGCCTGTTCGACCTGTCTGATTATGCCGGCCAGGATATTTATATCCGGTTCTATTACCAGGATCACAGCCTGGTCTATGCCTGGGAGGGATTCTGGATCGACGATATCTACCCGGTCAAAGGATTCTCCGTTACTTCCTTTGATTCCGATACCCTGACCGATACCACCATAACCCTGACGGATCGGTATGATTGGGAGTACTATTACAAAATCCGGGCCATGGATGCCGACAGCGAGTGGGGTCCGTGGTCGGATTACAAGAAGGTCGTGGTCGGCGAACCGCAGATTGAAATTTGCGGCGATGCCGACGGAAACGGAGTTATAAATGTCGGTGACATCGCTTATCTTGTAAACTATATGTTCAATGGCGGAAATCCTCCGTCAAGTTTGTACCAGGGTGATGCCGATGGATGCGGCTCGATCAATATGGCTGATGTCGTCTATATGATGGATTTTTATTATTACGGCGGGCAGGCACCCTGCCAGTATACCGGAGAGTGTATCCATGAAACCGCGGGGAATAATGTCAGCCTGGGATGCCCGGTCACGGTGCAGACGTCTGAAACCGAACAGGTGGTCGATATCCCGGTATATTTCACCAATGAATCCACCGTGAAAGCCATAACTCTTGGTTTTGCTTATAACTCCGATGATGTTGAGATAAATTTGATCGACACGGTCGGATCGGTTGTCGGCGATCCCAGTATGATTATCAGAAGATACTTTCCGTCTCAGAACCGGGTTATGCTTGGTTTTTATTCCGTTTCGTTAACCATTCCCCCGCAGGAAGACGGGTTACTGGCCACTCTCAAACTCACTATTCCGGGCGGAACCCCTGTCCAGGATATTGATATCAGCGCTGTCATGATCGAACCGGGAGGAGAATTTATCTTTGCTCCACAGGGCGGCGGGATTATCTATCCCGATTTTGTCGATTGCGGAACGGCTGAAGTTTCGATTGTCGATTATGTCTGCGGCGATGCCAACGGCAGCGGGGCGGTCAATATTCTGGATGCCACCTACCTGATCAACTACTTGTATAAAAGCGGTCCGGCACCGGTTCCACCGGAAGCCGGAGATGCGAACGGTAATGGTGCGACTAATATTCTCGATGCCACTTATCTGATCAGTTACCTGTACAAGAGCGGTCCGGCGCCGATTTGCCCATAGTCTTTCTTTTAAATCATGTTAGGACAGCTCACTCGGGCTGTCCTTTTTTTATTTGATTTTTCGCTTTAATTACCTGTTCAACGGGTCATAGATTTCCTTTGACATTCACCGGCGGAATCGGCTAATTCCATATCTGATGCCTAATACGACACCCCGAAGATTCACTGCTTTGGCCCAGATCGGGCTATTTTATGCGGCCGCGATCTGGGGCGCCACTTTTTATATCGTCAAAGCGGCTCTGGATGATATCGATCCGGTCATTATGGTGGGTTACCGGTTTCTGATGGCCGGGACAGTCCTTCTGATTTTTCTGGCCTTCGGGAAAAGGCCGCTTTTCACCGGCCTGAAACGGTCATTTCTTCTGGCAGTGCTTTTATATCTGCTCTATATCCCACAGACTATGGGGCTGAAATACACCACCGCCTCCAATTCCGGTTTTATCACCGGGCTATTTGTCGCCTTTGTCCCGATTTTTCTTCTGACCATCTTTAAAAGCCGGCCGTCGCGAACCGATATCATCGCCTCAGTCGTTTCGCTGGGCGGGCTCTGGATTCTGACCGGCGGCCTGCGCGATATTAATCCGGGCGATATGTTGACCCTGATCACCGCTATGACCTATGCTTTGCATCTGCTCTACTCGGATAAATATATGAAAGCCGGGATCGATCCCTATGTAATCAGTTGCCAGCAATTTATTATGGTCGGTCTGATGAGTCTGGCGACCGGACTGATTTTTGATTTGCCGTTCGGAGTCGGCTCCGGGGCGGCCCTGCGGACGGTTATTTTTCTGGCCCTGCTACCGACCCTCTCGGCCTTTGTAATCCAGATGGTGGCCCAGAAAATTATCTCGCCGGTCCGGGTGTCACTGATTTTTGCCTTCGAACCGGTTTTCGCCGCCCTGTTTGCCTGGACTCTGGGCGGGGAAACGATTATTACCCACCGGGCGGCCGGGGGACTGCTGATTTTTATCGCCCTGATAATATCCGCTTTACCGCCCACCCGACGGGCCAGAGATATTTCCCGGACCGGAGCCTGATAGACGCGAATTCAAAATACCAACAACCCCGAAAATCCTTGCGCAAGGCCGATTTTATTCGGTATTTAATATTGAAGAAATCCGATTGCCTTAAAAATTAGTATGCCGGTTATATCCGATCCCGGTTGAAACGGAGATTGATGGCCGATAATAATGATCCTGAAAAAATCGCCGAGCGCATAAAATCCCTGATTGGATGGGCTACTCCGCCTCAAATTGTCATCCTGACCGACACCTCGGACTGGATGAGAATCGAACGCGGCCATATCCTCCGCCTCGGGGACCGGGATTTTCTGGTCAATGGTCATCAGTACGAGAAACGATTCGGGATCAGTGATCAACCGAAATACTGGGTTTTCAATGTCTTTGATCTCGAATCGGGTGAGCGTAAAATCGTTAAGACGGTTTTCCACGAGGATTTCCATGTGCATATCGGGGTATTCAAAATTCACTGTTTCCGGTCGCCGGAAAAAGAAGCCCGGGTGCTCGATATTGTCCACGGTGATAATCGTTTCATGCAGGGCACGACCATCATGGATGATAAAAACAATCATGTCAGGGTGATTGATTTCATTCGCGGCCGGACTTTTTTCCAGCAGATTTTCGAAATCGAGAAAAGCCATGAGCGGTATTTCCACGAGGATCTGCCGGATATTCTCCGTAATCTGGCCGATAGCTTTGAGGCCATCAGATTTCTCCACCGGAACAAAACCTGTCACGGGGATATCCGTAACGATCATATTATTATTGAGGCCGACACCGGGCGTTACCGCTGGATTGATTTCGATCTCAACCAGAATGTTTCCGATTTTGATATCTGGAGCCTGGGCAATATCGTCAACTACGCGGTCGGCAAGGGTATAACAACCTTCAAGGCGGCTCTCCGCGACAGCCGGTTTCCGGAGGAAATCCGGGAAAGCCTTGCTCCGGATGACGCCTCGGGTTTTTTTGAATACCGTTTGATGAATCTCGGCAAACTGTATCCGTATATTCCCGAGAAGCTGAACGATATCCTGCTCCATTTCACCATTCGGCCGAAGCAGTTTTATACCAATCTCGACCAATTCCTGGATGACTATTATGAAATGCTTGACTCCGGAATACAATAGTCTTAGATATACAGCAGGAGGGTTTTCGATTTTAATTCCCGGCCCAAGGCGTGGGTATCCGACATGAGAACAATAGTCATCGGCGGCGGTAAAGGCGCCAAAGCAATTATCGAACTGGCGCGGGGAGGTTTTCTCCGCGAACTGACCCTTGAAATACTGGCGGTAATCGATTTGGATATGAATGCCCCGGGGATGGTTTATGCTCGTCAGATCGGGCTTGAAACCAGCACCGATATGCATCGGGCCCTGTCGGAAATTCCCAATATCGAATTGATTATCGAATTGACCGGGAGCGATTCCGTTCTGGAGATGATTTATAGGAGTATGCCGCCCGGGGCGGGATTGATCGACCATACTTTCGCCAGGATTTTCTGGGACCTGGTCAACGCCCAGGAGGACCAGCGCCGCCAGCTCCGCGAAATCACCGACCTGGAACAAAAAATCGAAAAGGAGCGGCATTTCCTGCAGTCGGTATTCGATACCATTCCCGATCCTCTGGTGGTTCTCGACCGGGACAAGCTGACCATCAAGATTAACGCCAGCCTTGGCGAGTTTTCGGGATATACGGCCGAACAGGCGATGGGCAAAACGTGCGATGAGCTTCTGGCCAACACCGCTCTATCGGCCAAATGTATCGAGACCATCTCTCTTCTGGATGATGTCATCGAGACCGGCAAGCCGCACACCATGGTCTGGCGGACCGATCCCCCCAATGAATCGTACTGGGAGGTGACCCGAACCCCGATTACCGATACCGAGGGGAAAATTATCGCCATCCTGGGAATCTGGCACCGGATTACCGAAAAGGTCAAATTGCGCCGCGAGATCGAGAGCGCCGAACAGCGTTTCCGCTCGTTTATCGATTCGGCCCTGGACTGGATTTCGATCAAAGATATCGAGGGGCGTTATGTCATTGTTAATCCGGTCTGTGCCCGCGCGTTCAACCGCCCGGTCGAGGATTTCATCGGTAAAACCCCCGGTGAAATCCTGCCCCGCGAGATGGCCCGGGGAATCAGAGAGCATGATCAGCAGGTTCTGCAATCAGGTCGGGCGCAGATCTACGAACAGACTATCGCCATCGACGGCCGCGACCGGTATTTCCAGACCACGCGCTTTCCGCTGACCGATTATAAGGGGAGTATCACCGGGACCTGTACTATCGACCGGGATATCACCTCGGAAAAGGAACTGCGCGATCAACTGGTGCAGAGTACCAAGCTGGCCGCGGTTGGAAAACTGGCCGCCGGGGTGGCTCACGAGATCAACAATCCTCTGACCGGGGTGCTGGCCTATGCCGAGGATATGCTGGAGGATTTCCCCGATGATGACCCGCATCGCGACGATCTGAAAGTAATTATCCGCGAGACCCTGCGATGCCGCGATATTGTCCGTAACCTCCTCAATTTCGCCCGGCAGGAAGAACCCAAGCTGGAGACTTTAAGCCCCAACGAGGTGGTCGAGCGGGCGCTGTCCCTGGTGCAGAAACTGCCCCAGTTCCGCAACATTGCCATCGAAAAAAATTCCGGCGATGATCTTCCGACCATCCAGGGCGATCCCGGCCAGCTTCAACAGGTGATTTTGAACCTGATGCTCAATGCCGCCGAGGCCATGAAAGAAAAAGGAAAAATTATTATCACTACCGCCTATGACCGGAGACAGGATAAATGCATCATTTCGGTCGAGGATACCGGTCCGGGAATCCCGGAAAACCTGATCGACAAAGTTTTCGAGCCGTTTTTCTCGACCAAGGGCACCAACGGCCTTGGGCTGGCGGTCAGCTGGGGTATTGTCGAACGGCACCGGGGAACGATTGAGATAGATATGGCCGACGGCGGCGGGGCGATTTTCCGTATTTTCCTGCCCGGCTTTATCAGGCAGAATAATTCTAATTCGGGAGAATGAATTGTCCGAGGAAAAAACCATGGAACGTAAGATAAACACCCTGGTGGTGGATGATGAACAGATCGTTCTGGACAGCATCCGCAAACTGCTTAAGCGGGATAATTATGAGGTTTTCACGGCCCTGTCAGTGGCGGCCGCCCTGGAACAACTCAAGGAGCATAAAATCGATGTTATCCTGACCGATTTAATGATGCCGGAAATCGACGGGCTGGAATTCATGGAAATGGTGCGTAAGGATCACCCTTATCTCCCGGTGGTCATGATAACCGGTTATGCCACGATCAATACCGCTCTCCAGGCCACCCAGCTGGGGGCATTCGATTATATCGCCAAGCCTTTTTCCAAAAAAGAACTTCTGGGAGTTCTCCAGCGGGCCGCCAAACTGGTTCTGGCCGCCGATTCCCCTGACGGGGGAAACGGCAATGGTAAAATCAATGGCGGGCCGGTCGACCGGATCAAAACCATCGGGGATCATTCCTGGATGATGCTTCTGGAGGATGGGATTGTCCTCCTGGGAGTCGAGGGTGCCTTTATCCAGATGATCGGCAAAATCCAGACCATTTACCTGCCCTCACCGGGCGATGAACTCCGCCAGGGAGGCTCCTACCTTCAGATTTTCTCGGCCGACATGCGCTCTCATTCGATTCTTTCTCCCCTTTCAGGAACCGTTGTCGAGGTCAATCAAAAAGTTCTCGACGATCCCGTTTCGGCCCTCCAGGATCCCTATGACGAGGGCTGGCTGATCCGTCTCAAACCATCGCGATTCGAGCAGGAAATCAAACTGCTGGGTTTGTAGATTCTTGTTTCCGGGCCGTTTCCGTTCCGTTTGCCACTGGATTTATTTCAAGCCGGTCCTTATATTATGGCCCGAAAAAAGACAACTGCTTAATGCTGAGGAATACATCAATGAAAAGAATCCTGATCACCGGGGCCATCGGACAGATCGGCTCGGAACTGACGGTTGAACTGAGAAAACATTACGGACGGGACAATGTCATCGCCACCGATATCCGCATGCCCACCACCACCACTCTTCGCGATACCGGCCCGTTCGAATTTCTGGACTGCCTCGACCCGCACCATATCACCAGGGTCATGCAGATATACAATGTCGATACCATTTATCACCTGGCGGCCATTCTCTCGGCGGTCGGTGAGGCCAAACCGAACCAGGCCTGGCTGGTCAATGTCAACGGACTGTACAACATGCTTGAAGCCGCCCGTCAATACCACTGTGCTCTGTTCGTTCCCAGTTCGATCGGCGCCTTCGGCCCGGAAACTCCCAAAGACGGGACTCCCCAGGTGACGATTCAGCGGCCCCGGACGATGTACGGTGTGACCAAGGTGACCGGAGAACTGCTCTGCGATTATTACCATCAAAAATTCGATCTCGATACCCGCGGCCTCCGTTTTCCGGGTTTGATTTCGTATGAAACCGAACCCGGCGGCGGCACCACCGATTATGCCGTGGAGATATATATCGAAGCTCTCAAACACCATAAGTACACCTGCTACCTGAACCGGGACACCCGGCTGGATATGATGTATATGCCGGATGCCATCAAGGGAATGATAGACCTGATGGAGGCTGACCCGTCAAAACTGAAAAACCGTAACTCCTTCAATGTGACGGCGATGAATTTCACCCCGGAACTTATCGCCGCCGAAATAAAGAAACATATTCCCGATTTCGAAATAGACTTCAATGTCGATCCGGTCCGCCAGTCGATTGCCGATTCCTGGCCGAATTTCCTCGATGATTCCGCCGCCCGCGCAGAATGGGGCTGGAAACCGACCTTTGATCTGGCCATGATGACCAGAGATATGCTGGACAAGCTGTCGGAACGGCTGGAAAAACCGCAAGGTCAAACTTCCCGGTAAGAGGATGGCAGGGTTATGAAAACCATCCGCCTGATGTCATGGAATGTCAACGGCCTCCGGGCTGTCCACCGAAAGAAAGCCCTGGACTGGTTCCTTGACGAAAAACCGGATATCCTCTGTCTTCAGGAAACCAAGGCCGCCGCCAACCAGATTCCCGATGAATTGAAAAATATCGACGGTTATCATACGTACTTCGTTTCGGCCGAGAAAAAGGGTTACAGCGGGGTGGCACTCTATTCCCGGAGGGAACCGAAAAAATTGTCTTCCGGTTTTGGAATCGAGAAGTTCGACAACGAGGGGCGGATCATTATCGCCGAGTACGACAAATTTATCCTGTTCAATATTTATTATCCCAACGGCAAGCAGTCGAAAGAGCGTCTGCACTATAAAATGGAATTCTATGATACTTTCCTCGAGATTGCCGACCGGATGAAAAACGGCGGGAAAAATCTCGTTATCTGCGGCGATGTCAATACCGCCCACAAGGAGATCGACCTGGCCCGCCCGAAAGAGAACGAAAAAGTCTCCGGTTTTCTGCCCGAGGAGCGGGCTTGGATGGATAAATTTGTCGAGCATGGTTATCATGATACTTTCCGGATGTTCAACCGGGAACCGGAGCAGTACACCTGGTGGGATATGATTACCCGGGCCCGGGAACGAAATGTGGGCTGGAGAATAGATTATTTCTTTGTCAGCGACAGTCTGAAAAAGAAAGTGCGGAAGGCTTTTATCCGTCCGGAAATCATGGGTTCGGACCATTGCCCGATCGGAATCGATCTGTCCCTGTAACGGATTCTATCGGAACAACCCGGCGATCAGTTTGTCCACGCCGAGCAACATAACCGCCGAGACGATTATCACGCCTATCAGCAGCCAGCGTACGAAACCGGCCCCCTTCTCGACCGCCAGCCGGGCCGCCACCCAGGCCCCGAGCATATTCCCGACCGCCAGAATAAGCCCGATTTCCCAGCGGACCTGGTTATTGAAAATGAAAACCAGCAACGCGAAAACAGTAAAACAGAGGATAATCAGATTTTTGATGGCGTTGGCTTTGACCAGATCATATCCCGCCGCCAGCACCAGTCCGGCCAGCAGGAATATTCCCACCCCGGCCTGAATGAAACCGCCGTACACTCCGATTCCGAAAAAAGTTAAAATCAATATCAGACCCGGCCGCCGGTCGGTTATTTCCGGTCTGCCCACCAGCCATCGTTTCGGTTTAACCAGGATCACCACCAGCATGACCACCATGAGAACGCCGATCGTTTGGCGCATCAACTGCTCGTCGAGATTGACCGCGATCTGAGCCCCGACCACCGCACCGAAAATGGCCGGAATCGCCAGAAGGCCGCCCCGCCTCGGGTCGAGACGTTTTTCGCGGCGGAATTTCTCGACCGCCACCATCGTCTGAAGCAGGATTGCCACCCGGTTGGTACCGTTGGCGACATTGGCCGGAAGTCCCAGAAAAATCAACAGCGGCAGAGTCACCAGTGAGCCGCTTCCGGCCAGGGTATTTATAAAACCGCAAACAAAGCCGGCCAGAACTACCAGCGGATAAATATACCAATCCAATCTACTATTATCCCCCGATCTGTTTCACGATGGAGAGCAAGCTACATTATGCCCGGTTTTTCGACAAGTTGTTTTTGAGTTTCCGAACCGAATAATATCCGGTCCGCAAAGGAATTAATCAGGCGCGGAGGGTATCGATTATTTTCAGCCGGGCCGCCCGGACGGCCGGAAGGAAACCGCCGATGATACCCATCAGAAGTGAAAAAACCAAGGCCGAGATGGCTATGGCCCAGGACATTTCGAAATTAAAAGCGATTTCCGAAAAAGTATCCCAGTTGGTGGTTGAGATTCTGAAAAATCCGAGGAAATAAGCCGCCAGAACCCCAAGCGCCCCGCCCGATAATGCGATCAGCATCGATTCGGTCAAAAACGAAGTCAGAATACTGAATCGGCTGAATCCGAGAGCCCGAAGGGTGCCGATCTCCTTGACCCGGTTGGCCACCGCGGCATACATGGTAATCATGGCTCCGATTATCGCCCCGAGACTGAAGACAATACTGATAACACTACCGGCAATGGAAATGAAAGTGGTGGTATAGCGCGACTGCGCCTCATAGTACTCCTTTTCCTGCTTGATCTCGAGTGTCAGCCGACGATCATCTTCTATTTTTTGCTTGAAAGCGGCGAACCCTGAGGTGTCGGCCAAGCGAAATGTCACCGAGGAATAGACCGGGCGCCGGAAGGCATCGGTAGCCTGGTTGATTTCGCACCGCAATTCCGAATCGAATCCGGTTCCGCCGGCATCGAAAATTCCCACCACCGTCCACTGGCGGGCGCCGAAGCGAACCTGCTCGCCAAGCCCGCACCCGATAAACCGTTTGGCCGCCTCGCTCCCGGCAATAATCTCCGAACCGGGATCATTCCACATCCGGCCTTCCACCATCTTTATCATCGGCCGCAGTTTCATCGAATTGGGCGTCACTCCTCGAACCACCACCTGAGCCTCATCACCGTTGGAGCGGGATTTGAGACCGATCAGAACATAAATTTCATTGGTCAGGAAAGGGGCATCGTTTTCGTCGCGGGCGATCTCCGGGGAGGTGGCCAAAATTCGGGCCTGTTCATAGTCAACAATAGACATCACCTCGGTCTGCGAGGATTTCCGGATGGCAATCACATTGCCGTCCGTCCCGGTGGCCACCAGGGTAGCTTTCAGTCCATGGGAAAGCATCAGGGAACCGGAGAAGACAAAGACCACCAGGCTGATACCGAGGATTGTCAAAGCCGAGGTCACCTTATGCTGCAGAATATTCCGAAATGTATAACCGGCCGGTATCATAGCATAACTCCTCAATCGACCACGCGCAGTCCATCGACAATGCTGATTCGCAGGGCTCTCTGGACGGGAAAGATGGAAGCGATAATCCCGACCAGAATTGCCACCACCAGACAGGTCATGTACACCAGCAGGCTGGCCTCGAAACCCGGGAAGTACTGACTTAAAGCCACCCGAACCCCATTGCTAACCAGGTACAAAAGACCCATCCCGGTTATTCCTCCCGCGGCGGCGATTATCAATGATTCGCCCAGAATCAACCCGGTCAGGTGATATCCCCGGAATCCCAGCGTCCTCATGAAGGCGTTTTCCGAAACACGCTCCCGGGCCGTCATAGCCATGGTATTGATCATCACCAGCAGAATCACCCCGATAATGAGGTACGAAATAATTCTCAGGCCAACTATGATAGCACCCGCCATCGAGATAAAACTCAACTGAAACTGCTTTTCGGTTTCGGTTTTGGTCTCCGCCCAGGAATTATCGAACCGCCGGTCGATGGCCGAGGCGATTTCGGCCGCCCGGCTGGGATCGTCGATCTTGAGAGCATACCAACCCACTTCCCCGACCCTTCCGGGGGATTCCTGTTTCATCACTTCATCCACATAATCGAAACGGAAAAGAAACATCGTTTCATCGGTATCGACATCCCGGCCGGTGTAAATCCCGGTGATGATAAATTCCCAGTTGCCGGGATAGATAGTCCCGATCAGGTTGATTTTGTCGCCGATTTTCCAGCCGAAGCGGTCGGCAACTTTTCGCCCGACGACGGCTCCCCGCTTTTCTCGTACCAAAGCCTCCAGTTGATCCCTGGCCAATATAAATTCAGGGAAAATCCGGAAAAAGGATTCCGGTTCGACGCCCATCTGGGGGAAGAAATTGGAGGGATCGATATATATCCCGCCAAACCAGATAGCATAAGTGACATCTTCCACCCCGTCGATACTCAAAATTTGATCTTTATATGCAATCGGCAGGTCGAATACAATAGACACGGCATGCCGTGTAACCAGGCGATCGGGTTGGGCCGCCCGCGCCCCGGCATACCAGGCATCGATAAAAGTCCGGATTAATCCAAAAGCCATCACGGCCAGGGCGATTCCCAGGATGGTCAGGAAGGCCCTCAGTTTGCGCCGGGCCGCATTTTTGAAAATCAGTTTAAAGACTTTCACCGTTGAGAATCCCTTTATCGAGCTGACGTATTATTTCGGCTTTATCGGCCGCCCGCGGATCATGAGTGACCATAATGATAGTTTTGTTGAATTCCTTGTTAAGCCGGGTCATCAGGGTCATAATTTCCTCGGCCGATTGCTTGTCCAGGTCACCGGTCGGCTCATCGGCCAGAATTAGGGATGGATCGGAGACAATGGCCCTGGCGATAGCCACCCGTTGTTCCTGACCGCCGGATAGCTGGCGCGGATAATGCTTCATTCGGTCGGCCAGACCGACGATCGACAGGGCGGTTTCGACATGCTGGCGCCGTTCTTTTTTACTCAGGTGGGTGAGAAGAAGAGGCAGTTCCACATTCTCGAAAGCCGTCAAAACCGGGAGCAGGTTATAAAACTGAAAAACAAACCCGATATGCCGGGCGCGCCATTTGGCCAGTTGACTGTCGCTCAAACGGCTGGTATCCTCACCGGCCACCATCAGTTTTCCCGAAGTCGGTTGATCTATTCCGGCCAGCAGGTTGAGCAGAGTGGTTTTTCCCGAACCGGACGGCCCCATCAGGGCCAGAAATTGTCCGATCTCGACCTCAAGATTGATATTGTGAAGAACCGGTATTTCAATCGAATCGCGATAGTACGATTTATAAAGATTACTAACCTGAACAATTTTTTCCGCCATAACTCATACCTGATTTTATCAAATTGACATTTCGACTTTGTCGCCGGTTTCCATTCCTCCCGGCGGCTCCAGGATCACCTTCTGTCCCTTTTCCAGACCGGAGATAATCTCGGTCTCACTGCCCAGCCGCCGCCCGATTTCCACCACGATCATTTGTGCCCGGTTATCGACAATCCCGAAAACCACCGTTTTACCTTCGCGGGTGGTCAATGCCTCATGCGGAACAACCAGGGCCGGTTCGATTTTTTCCGCCGGTTGATCGACAATCGGCAGGAAATTGACCCGGGCCGACATCTCCGGCAAAACCCGGTCATCTTTTTCCTCAAATGCGATTTTGGTTAAAACAGTTGCACGGGTTCTATCCGCGGTGGGGACGATTTTTTTAACATGGCCGGGATATTTATGATCGGGGTAGGCATCGAGAATAATTTCGCAAGGCTGGCCGACTTTCACTTTCTGGATATTTGCCTCGGAAACATCGGCTTCCACCTCCAGTGACGACATATCGGCCATCGTTACTACCGCCCCCCGCGATGATACGGTGGCCGCCAGCGGAGCCACCATCTCCCCGACATCGGCGTTCTTGGTCAGCACCGTCCCATCGAACGGAGCCCGGATGACAGTATTTTCCAGCGCCACTTCGGCCCCCCGGACCCCGGCCTCGGCCCCTTCAACCGATGCCACGGCCCTGGTGTAAGCCGCCTCGGCCTCTTCCACAACTTCCTCAGTGGTATAATTATCTTTAAGCAGACGGCGGTATCTTGTCAGACTCTGCCAGGCCAGAACCGAGTCGGCCCGGACCTGTTTCAATTGGGCTCGCGCCAGGTCGAGTTCGGCCATAATATCATCATTTTCAAGTTCACCCAGGATGGTATTGGCCCGGACACTGTCGCCCTCCTCGACATTGAGAACTCTCAACCGTCCGGTACCTTTCGAGGCCACCGCCGCCTTGACCTGAGCCACCACATAGCCGGTTGCCACCAGCTCCGCCGCGGCCTCGCTTCCGGTAATCACCCGCGCTGTGGCGGTCCGTACTTTCACCGATGGCGCCACTCGATTCAAAGTGGCCCGGTAGCCAAAATAGATAACTATCGGTAGCAACAGCCAGAGCAGATGAAGCCATCTTTTTTTCCGGCCCGGGGCCGATTTTCGATTACGATCTATTTTCAGGGCCGAAAGATCAGCCTTTCCGGCATTTGATTCATCCATAATATTTTACACTTCCTGGCGAGGCGGTCAGCTTGACCGGATCAGGCATAATAATAAGAAATCAATATCGGGACCATCACATTCATATAAATAAAATCCCTGACCCGGAATTTGGGCCAATTTATAGCATCGGAATCCCAAAGGCAAGCCGTTTTTCCGCCCCGCCGGCATTATTAATTGATTTCTAACAGGTAGTTCGAATACCATACCATTTGATCGGATGCCGGAAGGCAGAAAATAAAGACGCCGCCGTTGACGGCGGCGCTAAACCGAGAGCCGAGCTTAAGCGCGAAGAGCCCCTCGGTTCACCGATTTTGATACCCTTCAATCAAGCCTATTTACACATCGGCTCCGGGCCGCCCCGGTAGATATAATTGACCAACAGAGTAACATCGAGGATGTTAATCTGGCCCGAACAATTACAGTCGCCAACC
Organism: Candidatus Zixiibacteriota bacterium; assembly: GCA_016933955.1. Taxonomy (NCBI): domain Bacteria; kingdom Pseudomonadati; phylum Candidatus Zixiibacteriota; species Candidatus Zixiibacteriota bacterium. The sequence continues at coordinate 64,315 of JAFGTT010000008.1, read as the reverse complement.
TGATTTTCGGGCAATACTTCTGTATCATCACCGTAAATAAACCGGATCATGTCGGTGACATTGAGGATATTGGGCGCTTCCTCACCGAAATTGTCATCAGCTGTCATGGCCCCGTTAACCGCCCCCAGGGCATCGACACAACCGAAACCATAATGAATTTCGTTCCCCTCTATATAACCCCAATCCAGATACCGGTTGGCACTCAGGCGAAGAACTTTGGATACTTTTTTGGAATTAAAATCGGGTTTAACCTGCCGAACCAGGGCGGCTGTCCCGCTGACCATGGCGGCTGAGAAAGATGTCCCGCTCCAGGTACCCCATTCGTATTCGCCGGCCAGGGAACTGTAAATATTAACCCCGGGAGCACAAACATCGAGATAATAACCGAAATTGGAAAAATCGGCAATATAATCGGCTGTATCGATGGCCGAAACCGCAATAACACCGCTGTAGCCGGAAGGATAGGTAACCATTTCCAGGCCGTCATTGCCGGAAGCCGCCGCCATTACGGGACCGCCGCGCAGAACCTCCTGGATGACCGTGCCCATGACCAGGTTCGATTCATTCATGCTGAAACTCATATTAATAACATCGGCACCATGCTCCAGTGCGTAATAAATAGCCTTGGCGGCAGTGAAGGAATTGCCGTAGCCGTCGGCATCGAAAGCCCGGATCGGTAAAATCTGACAATCCGGGGCGATTCGCTTGATTATTCCCGCCACGAATGTCCCGTGGCCGAAAACCTCGCCGGGCACTTCCGAAGGATCATCATCGGCATCGACAAAATCATAACCGGGTCCGGCCAGTGAATTGACAAAAAGCGGATGATCGGCCCTGATACCATTATCGATCACCGCGACCACCACCCCGGCACCGGTGGAAAACGTGTTGGCCGTATCGGAATTGATATCATACACCAGGGCCGTATCGTAGTATTGTATCGGGCTGATTCCCATAGTGAAAACCGGGCGATTTTCATCGGGAAATGATTGGCTGATCTGCTCGACTTCCGGTAACGTCCAGATAAAATTGGGCTGGGCATGTAGAACCCCGTTTTCAGGGCGAAGTCTGTTGACGGCGGAATCAACCGGAATCGTGCCGGGGAATGTCACCAGGTAGGTGTTGCTCTGATTGATGGAATCGATCGGCATACCGTTGATGTCACCTATGACGGAATTAATATTGACATTCCCACGGACTCGGACAATTGCCTGATCCGCCATTCTGTCAAGTGCCCACAACTCCGGTTGCGACACCAGCAGTATAGATATTATCGATAAAAAGACCGCTAAAACACGCCGAATGTTTTTAAATCGTATCATATGCCCATCCTGATCTATATTCCCAATAACACAAATGAACTCCAGAAAGCCGGATTATCGGTGACGTCGATCATCGACCTGACCGTTTTCCAGTACGCCTCATGTATATTTTCTTTCTCGGCCAGTGCCTGATAAAATCGTATCATAAACAGCATGCTGACCTTATCGGCCACCGGCCATAATGTCGCCAGGACGAATCTTCCCCCCGCCTGATAAAAGGCTTTGGCGAGACTGAAAGAATTACCGTAATATAATCCGGGAGCGGCCGTTTGGCAACCGGAAAGCGTTACCAGCTTTGCTCTTATACCTGTTTCGAAGAGATCAAAGGGATAAAATGGGCCGTCACCCATTAAAATCCGGGAAAACAGGGGGTTTTCCGATGATCGTGAGGCATGGGCGGCAATATGCAGAAAACCATCGGCCCGCCCAATTTCTTTCAACAGCGACTGACGGTCAGCGGCCTGGTCATAATATACTTTCGATTGACCGAAAATATCTTTTATCCGGCGGGCCTCGATTTCAATCGAAGGCAGTAAATCACCCGAAATGGCGAAAATGGCATTGTTTTTCCATTCGCTCAGTCCGGCCAGTTCGGTTCTGTCCCGAAGATCATCGGGATTGACCGCGTAACTGAGACGGAAATCTTCCATCAGATAATGATTGTTTTCATCCTTGAGGGCATTGAAGGGAATCTGGCCGAAACTGCCGTCGGCCATGATTATTATTCTGTCGCCGGTAAGATGGGATCGGATCGGTTTGAAAACCAGCCGATAAATCTCCTTAAGATAGGTTTCGGCCGCCAATCCCGCTTCATCAATATATTTATATCCCGAAACCACCGATTCAAAGACAAAATGTAATCGCCTGAGAAGCGATTCCAGCACATCATGATTCAATTCCAGCTGAGCAAATTCCGTTTTATTGCGGTTGACACAAAAGACCCCGGTAATTGCCCCGGTGGTGATGAAATTGACGATGGTTTCATCCGGGCGCAGTAATCCGATAATATCGTCGTTCGCCCCTAAGCCGTTGTCTTTCTTGATCCGGTCGGGATAGAGGCAAGCTCGAATCTTGCGCTCGTTGGCCCAGAGTTCCTGTTCCAGCGCAAAATATCGGGCATAGCTGTAAGCCTGTCGCTGGCTGTCCCGGGGCGACTGGTTCATCTTTTTCAGCGCCGCCCGAAGTTCATCGCGCCGGTTTACCAGTTCCTGAGGAACCTCTTTTTCCAGATGTCGTTCGGAGGCGGCCTTGCGGTTGATAATTTCCAGGGCCTTAAGATTGGAGATGAAGGAATCCTGTATGCGTCCCAGTTTTAAAAGGCAATCGACCACCATTTTGTAGCTGTAATATTTATCGATTACGAAAAAATAGCTAATTTCATCGGGATAGAGACCTTCCAGCATTTTTTCGACAATCCATACCGCTTCACGGAACTTATCCAGAGCCACATCATATTCCCGGAGATTGTAATAGCACTGCCCGATAACACAGTGCAAGTTGTACAACTGGTAGCTGACCAGTTTTTCATCGGTAAAGGTCCCGGCCAGTTTCAAGGCGCCCCGGATATCACCCTTCTGCATCATAGCCTCGATTTTTATTATCTCGGCATCGATCCGCCGCCGTTCATTGCCGCTTCGCACAAATCTTTCGATAGCCCGGTCAGTCTCCCTGAGAGTGTCCGCAAACCGCCTCCGGGCGATCATCAGACGGCTCTTGGTAATATGAATCATACCCAGCCAGTGATTGTTGTCTTCCCTGACAAAAAGTGATTCGGCCGTTCGCAACCGGCGTGAAGCCAGGACATAATCTCCCAGCTTGATCCGGGCCTCGGCGGCAAAGAAACAGGCTTTGGCCTGCTCATAGCGCATTCCCAGCCGGCCGAATTCGGGAATGATTTCATCAGCGGCCATAATCGCCGACCCGTACTGGTTAAGCTGGATATCGATCTCGACCATATCAAGCCGGGCATTGGTCGCCGATTTAACATCGCCCAGGGCGTTAAACTTATTGTAAACGGCTTCAAACACCGTGGCCGCCTCGGTGTAGCGATCCTCAAGAAAATAAAGATAAGCCAGGGAGTACTCCGCCTGGGTTTCGGCGATCTCCATCCCGGACCGGCGATACAGCTCGGCCGCCGATCGGTACAACTCCTCGGCTTTCCGAAGTTGATTGAGATTGGTGTAAACATTGGCCCGGTTGTATTGCACAATCGCCCGCGAAACACTATCCTCCTCACCGAATATTTCCAGAGCCCGGTTGTAATGGGAAAGAGCCTGATGATTATTATCCATCCGATGATAGACATTACCGATATTATTAAGAATCTGCCCGGCGTCGGTCTGAAACCGGTTTCTGCGGAAGAAATTCAGCGAATCTCGGCCGATATTAAGCGCCTCCCGGTATCGCCCCAGATACATGTAAACATCCATCAACCCCTTGCCCAGCCGGGCCACCGCTTCGGTATTCCTCCTCCGCCGGAATTCCCTCAAGGCCATACGATAATACCGTAAGGCCGATCCATATTGACCGGTCCAATGGTGAAATCGGCCCTGGATGGCAAAAAGACGCGGTTTCAGGTTGGGCGGCAAATACCTGAAAATCCTTTTTACAGCTTCCAGATAACGGGCCGATTTTTTCAGATCGGTCCGGATCAGACGGTTGATACCCCGATCCAAGTCGTGCAAAAAATCGAGAACATTGTCATCGTAGCGGTCGGAAATAAACGCCTCGACCGCGGATCGACTATTGAGATCCTGTATGTGTGACAAGTCAATCATAATTACAGGTTCAAATCGATCTGCCCGATAACCTCGCCGCCGCGAGATATTTCCAGGGTGTAATCAAGAGATGGCACCCGGGCGAATCGAAATAGGCGAAACGGGTCGGTCTCGACGGTGTAAACGGTTTTTCCCCGGCGAAGAGTGATTTTGTCAGGCTCCTGATCGGATCCTGAAAGCCGCCCGATTATTTCAAAAGAATCTGATGAAACCGGATACAAAGTCAATTCCAGCTCGTAATTTTCAAAAGCGTACCTCAATTTCCGGGTATCAATTGCGGCTGGCCGGACCCCCTCCGGCAGAGGGACAAAACCGGAATCGAAAATGGCAATACCTTTATTCGGGCGACCTGTCCGGCGAGCCTCCAGGATATCATCGAACATCCTGCCCGACATGTCAATAGCCGACCGGTAAAGCTGGTCCCGGTCAGTCCTTGAACCTTCTTCCTGAAGGCTTTTTGCGATATTATAAAGATCACGTAACTCTCCGTCGGCGGCCAGTTCGGACTCGATTTTTACTTTCCGGTTGCCCGACAACCCGCCCCGGGCAAGTTCCAGCAGGAGTTCAAGTTTGTTTGGGTCGTTTTTCATTCCTACCCTCCTCCATACATGATAGAGAGACAAATTTTCATAAAAAATACCTAAAAAATCGCTCGTTTTTCTTCAGCAGGCGATACAGTTTTTTAAAGCAACGCTCGCGCGATGGCCCGATCGACGAGACTGGTATGCCCAGTTGCCGGGCAATTTCCTCATAGGTGGGATTGCTCCGGTTAAAAAACAACGCCCGAATTAGCTGATAATCTCGTCTGGGAAGACGGGCCAGGGCTTTTAATAATATCTCGCTTCTCTCCCGCACGGCGTAAACTTCCTCGGGTGTTTCCGCCGACAAATCGCCGGTTTCCAACTTGATGGCCTCTTCCACCCGCTCCAGTATCCTGGATTTCTTTTGATGAGCATAGACAACCCGACGGGTTATGGTTGTTACGTAAGACAGCAATTTGGCCGGCGTCTGTAATCTATCCAGATTTTTCCAGAGTAAAAACGACACCTGACCATAAATATCAAAACTGTCCTCGCGCGATAATTTCATCCTGCGGCATATTGAAAAAACCAGCGGGGTGATGCGCTCCACCAGTTCGGTCCAGGCATTCCTGTCATCGGCCAGACACCGGCCTACCAGCGATGAAAGATAATTACTATCGTTTTTGTCCACGTCTTCAATTTATCGATAATTTTCGATAACGCTACCCCCTTCATATACAAAATCCTTTATACAGGGGTGGAACATCCGCCATGAAATCCGGGATAGGTCCGATCTCACCATGGTTTCGAATACAGAGAAATTATCTATCTGCGCCCGCCTTCCATCGGAATAAATAAAACAGGAGATGAACCTGGCGGCCCAGCTCCTGCAACTAACCACATAAAAGAGAGGCTTTTATTAAGCAGTTGTGCTTATTAAAACTTGATTGTCGTATATTCTGCCTTTCTTATATGGATTGAGAGATCAAAAGATCGAAAAAATACATAAAATTTGCCAAAAGCCGCGTTTTTTTATCCTCCGGACTTCGCTGTTACAGTATCCAGTTCCGGCGGAATAAGGAGATGGGACTTATGGGTCAGGTCCTTTTCTATTTCAGCAACCCATATTCCAATTTGCGGGTAATCCAATTACAGGATACCGGGCACTTATATTGTGATAAGAAGCCTTTCAAAACAGAGGAGATATTCCCTCAAAATAATCCGGTCGGTCAAATTAATCTGTTGCGCCGAATCCACATAACCGATAGATTTCATTCGCCATATTGTTTGTATATGGAAGACAGAGACTGATTGAAAAACGGCCGGTGGATAAATATCGTTTCGGGAATTGATATCGTTGCAGGGTCAGCTTGAAACAGCGTTTATGCCGGTGACGGTCGCGAGATTTCGTAGCCCGGATCGATTGGTAATCCGCCGCCGTCCGGTTTTGCCGCGATATATGGGAAGGACGTCTCTATGCCCGGCGCCAGGCTGAGTGGTTTTGTACTTCGCGGGCCGGCTTTACGCTGGCGGATCATTATTGTTCTGCTGGTGGCGGCTTTTTTACCCCTGGCCATCGCCGCCTTCGGGGCCTGGATCGTATTCGGCAATCTCCTTGAACAAAAGGCCCTGGAACAGATGCGGACCGAGGTCCAGAGCCATGCCCGGGCGATCGAGGCCAATCTGGCCGAGCGGGTCCATCTTCTCCAGATCCTGGTGGTCTCCCGGACCAAAAAAGATATCAGTGATCCTGTTCGATTACGACTCTATCTCGAGGAGTTGAATCATTCCAGCGGCGAAAGCTTTGTCGACCTGGGTGTCATTGATGAGAAGGGGCGGCATCTGGCCTATGTCGGGCCTTATGATTTGCAGGACCGCAACTACCTCGAGACCGATTGGTTTAAAGAAGTTATGTCCCGGGGTGTTTATATCAGCGATGTTTTCCTCGGATTCCGCCGAGTTCCCCATTGTATTATCGCCGTAAAAGCCGAGGATTCCGGGCGGCCATGGATACTTCGGGCGACCATCAACAGCGACCAGTTCGATGCCCTGGTGACCAGCGGTGATCTGGGGGATAACAGCGATGCCTACCTGGTCAACCGCCAGGGGCTCTATCAGACCCGGCCCCGGGTAGGGGCTTTGCTGGAAAAAGCCCCGATCGACAGTCTCACCTTTCATCGCGGTGTCCGCGACAGCCGGGTGATGGTGGCCGATTCGGTTAAAATCCGGGTAACTACGTGGATCAATGACGACCGCTGGATGCTGGTGGTCGAACGCGGGCTGGCGGCGGTTCAGGCCCCGGTCAACGAGGCCATTGCCAAAGGAGCCCTGGTGGTGGCGATGGCGGTCGGACTGCTGGTAGTGACCACTTTTCTGGCCACCTGGCACTTGATCGGCCAGATCGATCGGGCCAATGCCCAGCGGGAGAAGATGACACAAGCCTTTATGCGTTCGGCCAAGCTGGCCTCGATTGGGGAACTGGCCACCGGACTGGCCCATGAAATCAACAACCCCCTGGCCATAATCAACGCCGAGCAAACCAACATCTCCGATCTGGTCGCGGAGCTGAATGAAAATCCGGCTCCGGGTGAACAAATTCTTCAGTCGGTGGAACGGGCCAAAAAACAGATTCAGCGATGTGCCAATATTACCCGCAAGATGCTTCAGTTCGGACGTCAGCGGGAAACTTCTCTGGAGCCGACCGATATTGTTCCGCGTCTCGAGGAAATCGTCAATCTTCTCCGCCGCCAGGCGGCCATCCGTAATGTGGAAATTAAAATTGAGATCGATAATGATTTACCCCCGGCCCTGGCCGATCCGGTGGAATTCGAGCAGGTTATTGTCAACCTGATCAACAATGCCCTCGATGCCATGCACGACGGCGGCGAGATTACTATCAGGGCCTTTAGCGGGGATAACCAAATTCATCTGGAAATAAAAGACACCGGCTCGGGTATCGCCCCGGAAAATCTGGAGCGCATTTTCGAGCCGTTTTTCACCACCAAACCGGTAGGCAAAGGAACCGGCCTGGGGCTTTCGGTCTGCTATGGTATCGTGCATTCCTGGGGCGGCCGCATCCGGGCCGAGAGCGCCCTGAATACAGGAACGACGATGCATATTGCTCTGCCGCCGGTCACCGATAAACGTAAGTTCAAGGACAGGTGAGGCTCAAATGAATGAATCCGGAAAAAAATTAAAACTCCTGATGGTGGATGATGAGGTGGAATTCCTGGAATCGTCATCCCGGGCTCTGGAACGGCGGGGGTTTGAGGTGGCGATTGCCCGCGACGGTGTCGCCGCCCTGGATATGATCCAATCCGAGGAGTACGATGTGGCTCTGCTTGATGTTAAAATGCCGGGTCTTGACGGAGTTGAGGTTTTTCGGCGATTTCGCAAAGAACGCCCCAATATGGCAGTCGTTATCCTGACCGGCCATGGTACCATCGCGCAGGCTTTTCAGACATCCAGAGAGGGGATCGCCGATTATGTCGCCAAACCGTGCGATATGGACGAACTGGCCGATAAACTCCGCCGGGCGGCCGCAAAGGAATCGGCCGGAGAGAAAACCGCCGGAGGGGAGAAACCCGACGAAACCCGAATCGGTCCGATCCAGGTGCTTCTGGTCGATGATGAAATTGAATTATTCGAATCGCTGAAAAACACCCTGGAGCGGCGGAAAATGCGGGTCGTGACGGCCGACAGCGGCGACAAAGCCCTTCGGATTCTCGACGAAATCCCGATTGATGTGGTCGTTCTGGATGTCAGGATGCCGGGGATGGACGGGCTGGAAGTGCTGAAACGGATAAAAAAAGAGATGCCGGCCATCGAGGTGATTCTCCTGTCGGGGCATCCTTCGGTCGATGATGCCGTCAATGGCATCAAGATGGGCGCCAGTGAATACCTCATGAAACCGACCGATGTTCAGGCGCTGATAACGGCCATTAACAAAGTTTTCAATCGCCGCCGGGAAGCCCTGGAGATCAGGCAGCAGGAATTGATCGAAGAAATCCGGCAGCGTTACCCGGATTGAGTCACGACCGGCTGCACCGCGAGACGGCGGCCAAAGGAGATGAATATGGAAAATAAAAAACCCCAAATTAAGCTGCTTTTTGTCGATGATGAGGACGATTTCCGTCAGGCCGCGGCGCGGACTCTGGGACGACGCGGTTTCATTGTGACCGAGGCGGCTGACGGCCAGGAGGCTCTGGGACGGGTCAAACAGGCCCGGCCCGATATTGTCGTTCTGGATCTCAAGATGCCCGGGATGAGCGGGATCGAAACCTTGCAGAAACTGCGCGAGTTCGAGGAAAACCTGCCGGTTCTGATTCTGACCGGGCATGGCGATTTCGATTCGGCTATGGCCGGAATCAAGCTGGAGATTGTCGATTTTCTCCAGAAACCGGTCGATATGGAACAGCTCGGCGATAAAATCCGCGTCATGCTCGACCGGGGACGAAATAAAACCCTGCGCGAAAGAACCATCTTCGAATTGATGGTGCCGCCCGCCTTTTACCCGCGAGTCTATGATGATGAACCAATGACCTCGGTTCTCGAGGAACTGCGGAAAGCTTTTTATCGGCCAGTTCCCGAGGGCGTTCGCTCCGGTCAGGTCCGTTCGGCTCTGGTCTTCAGCCGCAAAGGAGAATTCCGCGGGATTATCCGGTTCAACGATCTTCTCAAACTGCTTATCCCGCCCTCAATCAGCCATTCACCATACGCTTCCTTCTTCACCGGGATGTTTCTGGCGCAGTGCAAGGTCATCGGCCAGAGGTTTATCGGGGATCTGGTCGATGACCAGGCCATGGTGGCGGTCGATGCGTCGCTGATGGAGGCCATTCATCTGATGGATGAGCACCACCTGATCAATATCGCCGTGATGCGGGATAATGAACTGGTCGGTGTTCTCCGGGGACGGGATATCATCCTCGAGGTGGCCGATTGCCTTGGTTCCGTCTAAAATTACCCGGCCCGGTTTTGCCTGTATCCGATAAACCGGGCTGTTTTCCTGGCCGCCGTCAATGATTTCATTGCCTCCCCAAGGCCATTTATTTCGCCTGATTCCTGAACATTATTCCACCATTAAAATAGATAATTAAGAGAAAAGCGAGTGAGCGGCCGACCTCCTTGTCCGCCGCTTTCACCCCCTGGCCGTCATGACGACGACTTATTAATCTCAATCGACCGAATCGGGATACAGCTTGAGCCAAAAAATCAGAGACCGAGACAGCCGCCATTAAATTATCAGGACGACTTTGTAATCCGTTGATTTTCATATAAGTCCATTGATCGCCGCGTCCCATCCCTCTGTTGCAATAGCTATTTATTGTCCGGCAGGGTGTTTTGTCCAAAATACGCCGAAACAGGGAATTTCTGATACCATTTCATGTCCGAAGGCCAGGTCAAGTTTTCTCCTGAAAAAGCCGAAATAAACCATAATAACCATTTGAATAAAAATATTTTATGCGAGCCATATTATTCATCATTGTATTTGCGCTCGGAGCCCTGACAGTCTCCCAGGCTGAGGTCTATTATGTTTCGCCTACCGGCAATAATAATAGTGATGGCCTCAGTGTCGGTTCAGCCTGGGCCGACATCGATAATGGTGAGCAGAAAGGTTTTATCGCGGCCGGCGATACGATCAATATCCTGCCGGGAACATATTCGGTCATATCCCAGATTCAATTTAAAACCGATGGCAATGCCTCCGCTCCGATTGTTTATCGAGCTTACGGAGGAGCAGTTCTCATTACGGCCGGGAACCAGAGTAATGTGATCGCTTTGGCAGAAGGCGATTATGTCGAATTGCATGATCTCGAAATCGCCAATTCCCAGATATATGGTATCCATCTGAAAGGAAACAACTGCCTTATTTTGGATTGCTATCTGCATGATTTAGGAATGCACGCCGTTTTTCTTGAAGGGGACAGCAATCTGCTCCTGAGGAATACGATTTACCAAATTTCAATAGATGGCATTCATGTCCTCGATGTCGCGCAGTACAATCTAATCCATAACAACACCATTTCCAATTGCGGCCAGAACGGCGTCATGCTCAATAATTCAGCGATCACCGAACGCCTGTTCAACAATATCATAATCAATAACATGTATGGTATCAACGGCCATTCCGGCAGTATCTGCGGTTTCAATGATGTCTGGAACAACAGCACGTCCAATTATATCAACGGTGTCGCCGATTCCGCGGGCGGTATCTCGGCCAATCCGCTTTTGACTAATCCGGCCGGAGGCGATTTCTCATTGCAGGCCGGCTCTCCGGCTATCGATACCGGGCTTGATCTCGGGTATCTATATATCGGTTCCAAACCGGATCTGGGAGCACTCGAATTTATTCAGACCGGCGGCAGTGTATACTGGGTCTCACCGACCGGCGATGACGATAACGACGGCCTTGATTCCACTTCGGCCTGGGCCTCGGTCGATAACGGCGACACCAAAGGCCTGATTCAGCCGGGGGACACGATCAATATTCTACCCGGTTTATATTCGCTGACTGCGGAAATCGAATTACAAACTTCGGGGACTTCCGATGACCCGATCCTTTACGCCGCCTACGGCGAATCTCCGGCCGTTTTCGATGCCGGCGGTGCAAGCAAGATTATCTTCGTTCTTGAAGGGGATTATACTGCTCTGCATGGTGCAGAACTGACCAACACCGAAGACAATGCCGTGCATATCACGGGCGATCACTGTACCGTGGCCGGGTGTTTCATTCATGATATCGGCAAATACGGCATCCGGGTGGAGGGAACTTATGCGCTGACCATGCGCAATATCATCGCCCGGACCGATGATGATGGCATCAGAAACGAGGGCTCCGGCGATTATGGTCTTCATTACCATAACACCATCTATGGCAGTGCGGCTGATGGAATGGATTTAAAAGAATCCACCGCCCGTGTTTTTAACTGTATTCTGGCCAATAATATAACCGGCCTGAAAGGCAATGCCGGAAATATTTGCGGCTTCAATGATGTCTGGGGAAACAGCAGTAACGATTACAGCGGCATAAGTGATTCGGCCGGCGGTATCTCGGCCAATCCGCTTTTTGTCGATGCCGCCACGGATGATTACAGCCTGCAGGCTTTGTCGCCCTGCTTGAATACCGCTCTTGATCTGGGGTATCCGTACTATGGTTCGGCACCCGATATGGGCGCGGTTGAGATGTCCAACACTGCCCCGGTTTTAAGCCTGATCGGCTCCAGGAGTGTGACCGAAAATATCAATCTTAATTTCGAGGTTGCCGCCTTTGACGATGCCTCTATTCCGGTTCTGACCACAACCGTGTTGCCGGACGGGGCCTCTTTTATCGATCATGGGGACGGTACCGGGACTTTTGACTGGACTCCCACTTACCTTCAGTCGGGTCTTTACGATATCACCTTTTATGCCACCGATGATTTTCTTGAGGCTGACAGCGAAACGGTGACAATTACAGTGGCCGAAGCCGGCAACCGGTTACCGGTTCTAACTCCGATCGGCGGCAAGGCGACCACAGAAAACGTCAATCTTAATTTTGATATAGCCGCCGCCGATATCGAATCGATCCCGGCCCTGAGCGCCTCCGCCCTGCCCGGCGGGGCCTCACTGGCCGATCACGGTGACGGGACCGGGACTTTCGACTGGACGCCCGGTTTCGTTCAATCGGGTGTATATTATGTAACTTTCTATGCCGCCGATGATTCCCTGGCGGTTGACAGCGAAAAGGTTGTCATCAATGTCGCCGATACCAGCGGCCCCGGTTCCAGTATCTACTATGTTTCCACCGCCGGTGATGACGACCACGATGGCCTGACACCATCATCGGCTTGGCTTTCGATCGATAACGGCGATTTAAAAGGGCTTCTCGGTCCCGGCGATATTATCCGGATTCTGCCGGGCCTCTATGAGACCGACAGCACCCTGTACCTGGCCACTTGGGGAACCGAGTCGGAACCGGTTGTCTATACCAAGTATGGCGACGGCGATGTCGTTATCAATAACGGCGGAGCATCCTGGGCGGGAATAAGCGTGACCGCTAATCATGTCGAACTGCGTTCGGTACAGGTTATCGACGCCGGATGTCAGGGCATTTATGTGACCGGCGATTCCTGCCGGGTGAGCGACTGCTATATGTATAACATCGGTTGGTCGGGAATAAGGGTGGATGGCGACGACAATCTGATTATCCGTAATATTTCTCATACCTGCGGCCAGCGGGGTTTTTTTAATTACAATGGCGACAATAATAAATATTACAATAATACCGCCTACGACTGTGCCTCAAGCGGTATTCAAATCACCAATACGATCGGGACGGCCCGTGTCTTTAATAATATTTTTATCGGCAATCTCGAGGGTATTCGCGGAGCGTCCGGCAACATCTGTGGTTTTAATGATGTCTGGAATAACAGCGATGGTAATTATCTGGGCGGGGTGTCCGATTCGGCTGGAGGTATTTCGGCCGATCCGCAATTTATCGATACCGCCGCCGCGAATTTCTATCTCCAGTACGGTTCGCCGGCGCTCAATGCCGGGCTGGATCTCGGTTTTCCGTATTTCGGCACCGCTCCGGAAATGGGTGCCCGGGAATCGGAAGCCGAATCAATCCGGATTGAATGGTTCGATGGGACGCCTTTCGATGATACTACTTTATGCACCGATGACGACAGCACCATGTTGTACTGCCGGGGATATTCGGCCGGGGGCGGTTTAGTCGGCGATGTTTCCGCCACCTGGACAATTCTCGGTGTTGATTCAATCGGGACCGTATCGGTTGGTCCGAATTCCTCGACCGACCTGACTTTGACCGGGCCCGGGACAGGACGGATACGGGCGGTCTATTCCGACAGCGCGGCCGATACCACCGGGATAATTACCTGCCTGGCCGGTGTTCCGGCGCAATTGATTATCTCGCCCGATACCGTCACCGTTTCGGCGGACAGTACTATCCTTTTCAGCCATATATTTCTCGATGCCGATGGTAATGAGAGCGATCCCGGTGTCATGGCCGACTGGTCGGTTCTCGGCGGAATCGGGACTATTGATAGCGGCGGTCTTTTCAGCCCCGCCACTTCGGGAACCGGATATATTGTCGCCACCGGATACGGCCTGACCGACACTTCCGGTCAGATCACCGTCGTTTCCGGTGAATTGAACCAGATTGTCATCTCGCCCGATTCGGCTGATATTAATATTGGCGATACCATCAGCTTTTCCGTCACCGGATATGACTCCGAAATGAATATCACGGCGCCGGGAGATATCACCTGGAAAGCCCTCGGGCGAATCGGAGATATTGACAGTACCGGCAGGTTTATCGCGACGGCCCCGGGAAAGGCTAAAGTTACCGCCGTCAGCAGTTTTAATAATCTGGCCGATACCACCGGTTTTATCGATGTCGAGGAATTGTACTTAACCGGGATTGCCATCGGCAATAAAACGGTCCATCCCGGACAACCCCAAAACGCCATCCTGGCCTTCCGTATTGAAAATTATTATGATAATAATAAAGGTATTACCGGGCTGACACTGAATGATAATTCCCGCGGTTCGGGCAACCAGCCCCAGCTTATCACCAATGTCGATTCGGCCGGTCTTTATCTGGATATTGATAATGATTCGCTGTTGACCGATGTCGATAGCCTGATCGCCATCGAAGATTACAGCGTTTCAACCACCACCAGTTTCGAATTCGCTTCGGTCGTCATCCCGCCCGATGAGGGCCGGACCTTTCTGGTCGGTGCGAATATTGATCTGTATCCGTGCGATGGTGATACTCTCGATGTCCTCATTCACCCGGCCGCCGATATCGAAACCTTCGATGGAACTCCGGTGACCGGTCCGGCCACGGTTAATTCGCTCGGAGTTGCCGTCATCGACGGTCTCGTGGCCGAGCAACTGGTTCAAATCAGCACCGGGCTGACGGAAATCAGCCCCATTGCTTCGGCTTATAATGTTTTTGCAGTAGATATTCCCTGCAACGGCTATGATAAAGATACTTTGAATCTGTTCAGTATTGTCAATACCGAAACAGCCGCCGAATCCGATTTCGATTCGCTGGTGCTGTACCAGGACAATGCCAATAATATCTGGAATGGTTCGGGTGCCGAAATCCGGCTCGGCCGCCTGGTCTTTACCGGCAATCGCTGGGTGGTCAGCGGCTTTAAAGCCGCCATGACTCATCCCCTGCAACGCTTTTATGTTGGGGCCTTTCTGGCCGACTACCCCGATAACGGCGCCACGATATCTTTCAATATCCCTCAAAATGGCCTTAACGTCAGCTCCAATAATGATGGCCCGATCGACAGCGCCACCACCCCCCTGGACACCATCACCATCCAGACTTCGGAAGCGGTAGCCATCAAGACATATGATATTAAATCTGATGAAGTGATTCCCGGATATGAAACACCTCCGATTCTGGGCCTGCAGATAATCAACGGCTATAACAATCAAAGGACAATCGACAGCCTTCGGCTGACCCTGTACGCCGAAGATATTGAAGAAGTCGAACAAGCCCTGCTCGACAGCCAGATCGACAGTGTTCTGATTTATCTTGATCGGGATGATGATATTGAAAATATCGGCGATACCGATTCCCTGCTGGCCACGGCTGTTCTGGTTGACGGGACCTGTATGTTGACCACCGGCAATCTGGTGCTGTCCTCCAACGGCGGGACGATCGACCTGGCTGTAACTCTGGCCCTTGATGCGGAGAATGGCAAAAACGGCAATACTCTTAATATCGGCCCGGCCGATTCATCGGATATCTATTTCAGCGAAACAACTGTTATTGAAGGTTCCTTCCCGCTTCGGAACACCGAGTCCTTTACCATAAATGCTTATCAGGCGGAACGAATCGTTATCGACGCCATACCCGGCAAAACCCTTGTCGGGGGACAGGTCAACCAGATGGTTTTCAGTTTCACCCTTCCGGGGAATGGTTATGCCGACGATATTCTGTCGACCCTGCAACTGATTAATGCCGACGGGCAGGGCCTTAATGATGCCCCGATTACGGTCAAGCTCTGGGCCGATGATGGCCAGGACGGAATTTCGGTCGGTGATGCCTCACTCGGTCAATTCGGTTTTTTCAACAGCTACTGGGAAATCACCAATCTGAATTACCCGGTTCCTTCAACCGGGGCCGCCTTTTATGTCACTATCGATATCGCCAATACCCAATTTAACGGCGGGACTCTGCGGTTCGGCATCCCGGTGGCGGGCGCCCGGTATAAATCCGATCTGATCGGTCCTGACGATAAGGCGGCGGTGAGTTCCGCCTCGCATCTGATTATCCCCTCCAACCGGGTCACGGCCATCGCCATCCCGGCCTCCAGCACAATCATATATCCCGGTTCGAAAAACAACATGGCCCTGAGTTTTGCCCTTTACAATGGATATCTTGACCGGGATCAGACTCTTCGGAGTATAACTTTCACCAATATTTCGCACAGCCGCTCGGATCTGGACTTTGCCGATCATGAGCTGGGCCAGGTGGCGTTGTACTATGATGCCGATCGAAACCGGACCTACCAGCGCGATTCCCTGATTGCCACCGGCTATTTCTCCGACGGCAAACTCAGCCTGACCGGGTTGAATGTCGCTCTCCCGGCCGAATCGCTTTCATACTTTTTTGTCGTCATTGATGTGCCTCCGGACATAATCGATTCCGACAGCCTGGCTGTCTCCATCAATGCCCCGACCGATTTCAGTTTCCTCGAACCGGTTAATGTCAACGGCAATCTGCCCCTGACCAATGGCGGTTACCTGGTGGTCGATGGTTCGGTTTATCAGCAGTACAAGACTCTGCCGCTGGAATCACGGACCCTGGCTCCCGGCGATACCTCGGTCACCCTGTTTGCCTTCATTCCGGCCCTGAACGGCGACCAACCGGACACTCTCGAAACCATTGTCATTGACAATCTTTTCGATGCCGACAGCTCCGATATTGAGCCGCTGGAACTCTGGATAGATCTCAATCATGACAGTACCTGGCAGGAAACCGATTCCCTTTTGGCCGTTTTCAATTATGTTGACAGTCTGTGGCAGACCGATGGGCTGAACCTGGAAATTATCGATCCGGCTCCGATTCTATTCGTCCTCGGAGATGTTTCCCTGAGTGCCACCCCGGGAACCGCCTTCCGCGCCAAATTGCCGCTGAACGGCTGCCATTACAGTTCTCTCAATGATGGTCCGCTCGACCGGGTGCTGGTTGCCGCGGAAATTTTCACTGTCTCAACCTCCGGTCTGGCGTTGGCAGTACAACCTTTGAATGAAACCTATTCCGTCGGCCAGGAAATCGCCGTCAGGATGAATGTGACCAATATCAGCCTGAATCCCATCGATAATATCACCGGCGAAATCACCTATATCTCCGATTCCTCGCTGGTAACCTTGGATTCGACCGAGGCCGGGCCGGTAAACCTGGCCGTCGACGAAACCACAACCTTCACCTTCCATTTCACGGCCGATTCGGCCGGAATGGTCCTGTGGAGAATGCGGGCGGTGGCCAATGATATCAATGATACCTCGGCCCTGGTTGAAACCGAACCGATAACCATACAGATCGCTCCGGACAGCGTTGTCGTGCAAATGATTAATACTATCCCGACCTCCGTCACCCGGGGACAGACCAATGTTTTCCCGTTCAGCGTGAGAATTCTCCAACCCGATACTTCCTCCTCGCTGGCTTCACTGAGACTTGACAGTCTGCGGATCGTGATCGAGAATGGTTCCGGCCAGCCGATGAATGCCTCCGAGGCTCTTTCCCGGATGGTCCTGGCCACCGGCTACACCAATCTATGCATCATCGACAATATCCCGGACCAGCCCGAAATATTAATGGATTTTTCCGAACCGATTATAATAACCTCCGGTCAGCAGTACCAGTTCACCCTGCTGGTGGACATTGACAGCCTGGCTCTGGCCGATAATTTCGCTCTGGCAATTACCGATGAACAAGCCATTGTCATCGTCGATCAAAATGCCGATCAGCCGGTCACCATCAGTCCGGCCACTCCTTTTCCGATGCGGACCGCTTCCTGCCGGATCGATGATCCCTCGCAGACCATGGCCCTTTCGTATGAATCGCTCCTGCCGCCGGCTGTCAATTTCGGCCAGTATAATGTCGATGTCCTCCGGTTGCGTCTGTTCCATCCCGGAGAATCGGGCAGTTCCCAGATTCAATTGACCGGTCTCTCGATGGCGTTCGTCGATAATTTCGGCGATACCCTGGTTATTCCTCAGTTGTTAGATGAAGTCCGCCTGGTGCGCCAGTCGACAGTCATCGCTTCGGTCTACGATTTCGAAATCGGCGCCGGATCGCTTGATATCCAGCTCAATTCCCCTATCACTCTGAGTCCCGGGGAAATTGACTCTTTGAAAATCCAGGTAATGATCGGGAATATGCCCGCCTATTCGGGATTTGCCCTGCACATCGCCGACAGTACCGCCTTTGTGATTCGCGATCTCAGTTCCGGGTCGCTTCTCCAGGCTGTTACCGATACCAATTATACCCTGGCCTCGGAATCGATCTTTCCGATCAATTCCAGTTTCGCCGGATTTGAATATCCGGCCATTCCTCCCGAGTTGTGCCTGGTTTCCCGCCTGCCGGAATCGGTCGTCGGCGGTGTCGATGCCCTGCCTTTGTTTGATATTTTTATCGAATACCCGGCCGACTCCGGATTCGCCTCGCTGGATATCCAGGATATCCGGCTGACGGTACTGGATACCCTCGGTATTCCCCTCGACCCCGATCACCTGTTTGATCGGATCGGGTACCGTATATCGGGCGGTAATATATATTATCAGTCATTTATCCGGCTTCAGAGCGGCTATACGGTTTTTGATCTCGATGACAGCGCCATCATGGTCACTCCCGGTGACACTCTTACTCTGGAACTGGTCGCCGATATCGAGAGTGATGCTCTTTATGACAATTTCGTTTTGGAAATCCCCTCATTCCAGGCCATTAATATCCGGGATGCCAATGATACCGCCCATACCCCTCAGATAGAGGCGGGTTGCGCCTTCGAGATGCCTTTCCAGACCGGTGTCTCGAGTATTTTCCTTCCGGCCGGACGGCCCGCCCTGCAACTGAGACGGCAACCGACCCTGCTGGCTTATCCGGGACAGGCTGATGCCGTGGTGTTATCCGGTCATCTTCGTTATGATAATCCCTCACCTCTGGGAGATCTGGCCCTGTCATCGGTCAGCGGAAAATTTCTTCAGCGTACTGCCTCCGGTTATGTATCCCCTGAATCCGATGTATTCCGATCGGTTTCCCTGATTATTAACGATAATGTCGTGGCGGTCGACAGCCAGATTGTCGGGGACAGCCTGTCGCTGGTGCTTGATGAGGAATTGATTATCCGGATCGGAAGCAACCTGGAGATGGAATTGCGCTGTGAGATCGACAGCGCCGCCGCGCCGGGAAATTACACTTTTAGATTCGGTGATTCATCCTTCATGGCTATTGCTGATCATAATCTGGAAACGCCATGCTACATAATACTGGATAATGGATCATATCCACTGTACGCTTCGGAGATTTCCCTGGCCGCGGAAAATCTGGGCTCGTCTTTCAGTAATTTCACCAATCCGTTCAATCCAGCCCACGAGCCGACCGTTATCGGTTACAATCTGCCCGAGGCGGCTCAGGTCGATATCGAAATTTTCACCATTACCGGGGAAATGATCAAACGGGTCGCTGATAATGCCTTCCGGGCCGCGGGTCCGCATCGCGAAGATATCTGGATGGGCCGCAACGATGGCAATTTCGATGTCCTTCCGGGGACCTATTTTTGCCGGATAACAGCCCGGTATGTCTCGGGCGGAACCGAGGAATATCGAAGAAAAATCGCGGTGATACGATGAGACGAATTCTGGTATACATATTGTCGGCCCTCCTGTTGCCGCTTTCCGCCTTCGCCGCGGACGACGGCGGAACCGAATCACCTTTCGTTATGGGCGCCGGGGCGGGTGATCTCTCGCTGGGCGGGGCCAATCAGGCCGATAACACCTCGGCCACCGCTCCCTTCTGGAATCCGGCCGGGATGGCTCGCACCGAGCGGATGGTTTTATCGGGATTCCACAGCCGGCTGTACGACGATCAGACCGCTTACCAGTATTTCGGGCTGGTTCTGCCGATTCTGGATTGGGGAACGATCGGTTTGGGAGTGTTTCGGCTGGGAATCGATGGGATCGAAAAACGTGATGCCGACAATCTCCTGCTGGGCGAATTCAATGACAGCCGGATGGCTTATTACCTGGCCTATGGCCGTAATCTGGCCGGTTATGATATCGGCGCGGCGGTGACATTCGAGCACCAGTCCCTCGATGAGTACAGCGCCACCTCGTCACCCGGATTGAATCTTTCCATAGGTCGACGGCTCAATCTCGGATCGGGACGCCTGAGAGAACTGAACCTGGCCGTAAATCTCCGGAACCTAGTCCAACCCGGCCTGCAGTTGTCCGAGCAGAGTATCAATTACCCCACCGCTTTTGATCTGGCGGTCGCTCTGGGTGCGGTCCCCTTCAATAATGAAAACCATAAAACCACTCTCTCAGGACGGCTGACCAAAGCGGAATCCGTATCGGCCCGTTTTGCCGCCGGATTGGAATACAGTCTTCACGACCTGGTTCATCTCCGGGGCGGAGTGCGCGATGGCAGACTTTCGGTGGGCGGCGGCCTGAGTTACAAAGGATTTGATTTCGATTACGCCCTGGTTGATCGCGATCTCGGCAATCTGCATATGTTCAGTATCTCGATGGCTATCGGCAAAACCATCAGTGATCGGGAAAGAATACGAGCTGAACGCCGCGAGGCGGATTTCAATACTATGATGAATACTCATCTCAATGACCGGAACAACCGGATAGTTTCCGATCTGGAGCAGTCAGGGAAACAAAGCTATGATGAGGGCCGTCTGGTCGAGGCCGCCGATTTTTATGACCGGGCCCTGTTCCTGGCCCGGACAGCTGGAATCGACACCACTGCCATCCGCCGGATGGCAAAGGAAATTCATGATCGGTTGCAGGAGGTAACCATTAAGATGCGCTACTCCCAGTATATGGATTCGGCCCAGGCCAAGATGAATATCGGTGATTATCTGGCCGCCCGCTATTTCGGTCAACTGGCCCTTGGCGAAATAGATAATTCCTCCGATGCCCGCAATCTGATCAGCGAAGCCGACCGGGCCATTGAGCGGATCGCCTCGGAAAAAGAAATGATCGACAGCCGGCTTTTGGTTATCGACTCACTGCTCAGCTACGGACAGCTCGACCGCGCCGCAGTTGAAATCAATACCCTCAGGCAGTATGCCCCCGATAATCCGAGGGTAAATCAGGCCATGCGGCGAGTCTCTTTCCAGATTTTCAGGGAAAAGGCCGTAACGGCCTTCGATAGAGGAGATCACCGGGAAACCATCGCCGCTCTCGACAGCGCTCTGGTTCTCTTCCCGGAACATCGCTGGTGCCTGGAGATGCGGGACCGGGCGGTCCGGGAACTCAATCAACCGGCCAGACAAACGCCTCCGGCCGGCCGGGGCGAAGCCCCGGTCCTGAGTACGGAACTGCTCAGGGAAGTCGAATCCGCATATCGTACGGCTCGAAAAATGTTCGAGCAGGGTGATCTGGAAAAGGCCATCGAAAAATGGGAAGAGGTCGAACGACTGGCGCCGGACTATCAGTCGGTCCGGGATTATCTGGTTAAGGCTTACAAATTTGTCGGGGTTGAATTGTACGGTCAAAGCCGCCTGCAGGAAGCCATCGATATCTGGAAGAAAGCGGCTCTGATCGATCCCGAAAACGAAGAAATAAAAGATTATATCAAACGCTCCGAAAGCGAAATCAGAAAGCTGGAAGAATTATCCTATGGACGATAAAGCGACCGATACCATATCCCGGGGATGGCCCGAGGCCCGGCAGTTTAAAAATTCCATCCGGTTCGAGTTCTCTCTTTATATGTCGGGTATCATCCTGGTGTTGATGCTGGCCACGGGGTACTTCATCACCGACCGCTATGTGAAAACCGTCACCCGCAACACCATCGATAAAGTGTTAATCCAGGCTCGTTCATATTCCGGCTCGACCGGCAAACTGATTATCGCCGCCAACGGTCCCGATGCCCTGCTCTTGAACAACATCTGTAACAAACTCGCCGCCGATAATTCCGATATCCACTGGGTCGGAATCACCGACAAAGACTATGTTTTTCTGGCCCATACCAATATCAAAGAAGTTATTTCGGGAGCCCGGATGACTCCGCCAGCCAATGAAGGATTTCGGGATATCCCGCGTGAAGGCGAGGCCTTCGATCGGCGCGGCGACTCGCTTTTTATCGCCATCCCGGTAATGGAAAATAATATCCTGGTCGGCTATCTGGGGGTGGCGGCCTCCGCCCGGCAGATTATCGAGGCCCGCAACCGCTCCCTGGTCACGGTAATATCGATTACGATCGTGATGATTCTTCTGGGGATCCCGGTCACCATGATTATCCTGCACCGCAAATTACGACCGCTCAGCCTGATCACCGACAGCCTGAAAAAGATCGATTTCGATAATATCATCATCGATATTCCCCATCACAGCCGTAACGAATTCGGATATCTATCGGAAACGCTGCGGGTAATGGGGACCCGGCTGAACGCCGCCCAAAAAGATATAATCGAGAAAGAACGGATTGCCCGCGAACTGGAGATCGCCCGCGAAATCCAGACCAATATCCTCCCGACCGGATACCCCTCTGCCGCCGCTTTTGAATTCGCCGGGGCTTACCGCAGCGCCCGCGAGGTCGGCGGCGATTATTACGATTTTATCGACTTCAACGATATGTACATGGCCTTCCTGGTCGCCGACGTTTCCGGGAAGTCGCTGCCGGGTATGCTGGTGATGCTTCTCACCCGCGATATCATCAAACGGCTGACGAGAAATATCATGGAACCGTCTCTGATCTTGAGCGGGGTCAACCGGGAACTGCTTAAAAATATCAAGAAGGGCATGTTCGTTACCATGTTTTTCGGCCTGCTGAATAAAACCACCGGGGAATTCACCTTCGCCTCCGCCGGCCACAATCCCCTGATAAAAATGAATAGCCGCACCGGCAAGATAGAACAGCTCAAAACCAAAGGTTTTCCACTGGGCATGATGCCGGCCGAAGCCTTCGATAAAAGAATCGAAAAAGGCCGGATAATGTTGCAGAACGATGACTGGCTGGTGCAATACACCGATGGTATCAACGAAGCCGTTAATCCGGGGGGCGAAGAGTTCGGGATGGATCGTTTTACCGGAATTTTGAAGGAAAATATGTCCGCCTATCCCGCCGACCTGATCGAACGAACCATGAATCGTCACGAAGCCTTTGTCGGGACGGCCGATCAATTCGATGATATTACCCTGATGGTCATGAAATGGAATGGAATGGATGCCGATAAGAACAATAAAAGAAATAGAGAATATTCACATGCCGGTTGAAATTATTAAAGAAAATACGCTGATTGTCCCGTCCGAAATAATCGGGAAAGCCGTCGAGCGCTTCTATGAACGAGTCGATAATTATATTAAGGGAAGCGGCCGGGAGGTTGTCCTGGACTGTTCCCGCCTCGATCATGCCACTTCGAGCAATATTTATATCCTCTGGAGAAGTATTCTCAGATTCCGTGAGGCCCGCATCGAGACCCTCCTGGTGAAAGTCTCGTCTAACCTGGAGCGTATCCTGAAGGTCCTCGATCTTTATGAGCTGATGGTCATTGACCGGACCGGAGAGAAAACCGCCCCGGCGCCGAAAGTGGCGGTCAACCTTGATGGTGCCGACCACGGTATAATTCTGGAATTCAAACCCGATGACGGAGCTATCGTGAAGCGTCGGCATGAATTCCGCGGTTTCCTGAAAAAAATCAACCTGCCGGAAATTCTCATCTTCGAACTGGAAACTGTTTTTTACGAAGTCGCCAGCAACATCCGCCAGCACAGCCACATCGGAAAGGAAAACGCCATTCGCTTCAGCGCCACCCCGTCCTCCGAAAAGATCAGGATGGAATTCGTCTATCCCGGTATAAAATTCGACCCGAAAAAGAATCTTCCGGATTTCCATCCCGAAACCGCCATCAAAAGCCAGCAGAAACGCGGTTACGGATTGATGTTAATCAACAGAATGATGGACAACCTGAAGTATGAACACCGTGATAACACGGTCAATGTCCTGACCCTGGAAAAGAAATGGAGGTAGAGTCATGGATGAAATGAAAATCGCCTCCACTCGCGTTAACGGCGATACCGTCGAATTGAATCCGGGGAAAATGCTTGACAACAGCAATGCCCATGAGATGGCTATGGCTATCAGCGAGGCTCAGTCCCGGGGATACAAATATATTATCATTAATATGGACCAGCTGGAATTTATCTCCTCGGCCGGGGTCGGATCGATTCTCGGATCGGTCGAGACCATGCGGGAGAGCGACGGCGATATCATTATCTGTAACGCCGCCGAAACCATCCTGCATGTTTTCAGTGTTCTCGATCTTTTCGATTATCTGACGATTAAGCCCGATCGGGATGAGGCACTTAAAACCTGCCAGGTCGGTCATCAGGGATAAAATGAATAAGCACGATCACCTTCTCGATACCGGTAAGCTCTCATTGAGTGTTCAGCAGGATTCGGACAAACAGGTTCTGGCTCTGGATGCTCTCTCTAAACTGGCCAAACAGTTTTCCAGCCAGCCGCAATTCGAACGGATTATCGATGTCCTGCTTCTGACCATGTGCGGGCAGTTCTCGGTGGCCAATGCCTTTGCTCTTTTCCAGCAGCCGGGGATACATCTCAAAAATCAGTTCTTCTTCGCTTCCGGTCGTTTCAAGAAAAATGACCTGCTATCATCCCTTGTTTTAAGCCAAGAACATAATAATTATTTTTTCGAGAATAACCTTCCGCACCGTATCGCGGAACTCAAATTGCCGGGACGTTCGGCCAATCTGACCTATATCCTGAATGAGTGCGATGTCCGCCTGGTGGCCCCCCTGATACACGGCAACCGCCTGATCGGTATTGTCGGTCTGGGAGAGAAAGTCAACCGGAAACCGTTCGATGATGCCGAGGTGGATTTGCTGGCCACCATCGTCAACACCATCACCCCCTTCGTGGCCAATTCTTTCCTGTTTCTGGAAATGGCCAATCTGAGTGAATGGTATCTCAATATTCTCGATAATGTCAAACAGGGGGTTTTCGTCTTCGACAGCCACAATGCCCTCAAGAAAGTCAATGCTACCGGTTTCAAGATCCTGAAAACTTTCAAACCCGATCTGCAGAATATCGATGCGCTCTATCATGTCCCGATCGATCTGATTTTCCCCGACGGCATTTTCCGCAACTGGACCAGGTTGCTTAAAACCACCAGTCTTAAAAAACATGGCCGCATCTTTGAAAACCTGAAAGCCAAAAGCGGCGAGATCGAACGGATTTACAATGTCCGGATCAGTACCATCGCGGGCGGATTGGAAAAAGAGACCGACCTGATTATCACCCTTGATGATGTCACCTTGCAGAAGGAAAACGAACTGCGCCTGTTCGATCTGGAAAAATTCGCCGAAAAAGGTGTTATGGCTTCATCGATTGCCCACGAACTCAACAATTTTCTGGCCCTGATCCTCGGTGGTGTGGAAATGACCCAGTTATCCCTGGAACGGGATAATCGGGAAAAAGCCGACAGCACGCTCGAAAGAATTAAAGGGACGGTCAGCCAGATGGAACGCTTTACGGCCGGCTTGATGGATTATACTCGGATGAATACCGCTAAAGATTCCGATAACCTCAATTCCATAATCGGTAATGTCCTTTCGTTCGTATCGGCCCAGAAAAAATTCCGCCATATCAATATCAGCACTGATTTCGATGCCGCTCTGCCGGAATTTGCTATCGATTCCGACCAGATCGCCCAACTCCTTTTGAATTTTCTCAACAATGCCGCCGATGCTATCAACGAGGCCAAAAGAGAGATGGGCCAGATAACCGTCAAAACCGTCAAAATCGACAATTCCGTGGATTTGTCGGTCAGCGATAATGGTATCGGCGTCAATCCCGAAGTCAAAGACCGTCTTTTCAAGGCGCACCTGACCACCAAGAAAAACGGTCATGGCTATGGTCTGGTGACCTGCGCCAAAATTATCCAGAACCACAATGGTGAGATCAAGATCGATTCGGTAGTCGGTAAAGGCACCACCATCACTCTCCGCTTTCCCATTGTCGTTGAAAATTAATCCAGACCCTCTGGCCCTTTCAGACGTTTCAAGTCAATTTTATTGACTATAATACTTATATCAAAAATAAATTAGTGCGATTTTTATTGACCCCGTGATGATGGTTTGGGGGATTGAAGAATCTTTTCGAAAGAAATTGCCGAGCGACGGTTAGAGATTTTTTAAAGTCGGTGTTTTAGCAGATGCGCGGCAACTGTTCCCCGCTGAGCATATCGATTATCCGTTCCGCCCCGATGGCGCCGATCATCGTCACCAGCCCCAGTTGCCCCTCACCAACCCGGCCGATGATGGTTGCCGGCCATGACAGGGAGCGCATAATCTCGATTGTCCTGCCGGAATCCTTCTCCGGGACCAGACAGACAAACCGTCCCTCGTTGGCGATATACAACGGATCATAGCCCAGCATCTCGCACGCACCCCGGACCGGTCCCGAAACCGGAATCGATTTTTCCTCAATAACCACTGAGACTTTACCGGTCTGTGCGATTTCAATCAACCCGGTGGCCAGCCCGCCCCGGGTCAAATCCCGGAGGCAATGAATCTCAACCCCATTTTCCATCAATCGTGCCACCGTCGCGGCCAGCGGCGCCAGATCGCTTTCGATCTCGGTTTCAAATTGCATCCCCTCTCGGGCCGACATGACCGCGATTCCATGACGGCCGATATCCCCGTTGATAATTACAACATCACCGGGAACGACTTTCGATGGATGTATGTACCGATCATGCTCAAGACTTCCCGCCCCGGCCGTGTTGATGAATACCCCGTGTCCATGACCGTGTTCCACTACCTTGGTATCGCCGGTAACAATCGCGATCCCGGCCTCGACCGCGGCCCGATGCATCGACTCGGCCACCATCCGAAGTGTTTCGACCGGAAGGCCTTCCTCGATTATAAAGGAAGCACTCAGATAGCGCGGGCGGGCCCCGCACATGGCCAGATCGTTGACTGTGCCGTAAACGGCCAGCATCCCGATATCACCGCCGGGGAAAAATAATGGATCAACCACATATGAATCGGTCGTGAACACCAGCTTGTTACCCGACCAACCCAGAATGGCCCCGTCATGACCGGTTTCCAGATCAGGATTATCAAAAGAGGCGCGAAAAATTTCATCGATCAACTGGTGCATCAGCCGCCCGCCTCCGCCATGGGCCAGAAGGATTCTGGGGTAATTGCTCAAAGGCAACGGGCATCCGGTCGCTTTATTGTTTTCCTCGGCCATCGTCATTCGTTTCGGTTTTTCTTGATTCGCTGGAATTCTGTCAGTGAGTAATGGTAATACGCGGCGCAGGCACCTTCCGATGAAACCATGGTTGCTCCGAGGGGATGTTCCGGGGTGCATCGCTCGGAGAAAGCCGGACAGTCGAATGGTTTCTTCAATCCCTGCAGAATCAACCCGCTTATACATTCCCCGGCTTCCTCTTTTTCGTACTGCTCCAGTCCGAATTTGCGGGCGGCGTCAAAGGCGGCGTATTCGGCCCTGAGTCCCAGCCCGCTTCCGGGAATATTCCCCAGCCCGCGCCATTTTCGATCCACTCTTTCGAATACCTTCCCCATCAGTCTTTTGGCCTCCGGGTTGCCATCCCTTCTGACCACTCGGCGATACTGATTATTTACCGCCGGTCGTCCTTCTTCGAGCATGACCACCGTCATATAAATTCCCTGGAGAATATCCAGCGGTTCGAACCCGGTGATGACAAACGGGGTATGGTAATTCTCGACCAGTTCTTCATAATCGGAGTATCCGGTAATGGCGCACACATGCCCCGCCGCCAAAAATCCATTGACCCGGCAGTCCTCCGAATTCAAGATAACCTCGATTGCCGGCGGGACCAGCACTTGGGCCGAGAGGATGGAAAAATTATCGAGGTGTTCGGTTGCCGCCTGATAAACCGCGGCGGCATTAACCGGGGCGGTCGTTTCGAATCCGATGGCGAAAAAGACAATCTCGAGATCGCGGTTTTTCCGGGCCATCTCCAGGGCATCGAGCGGTGAATATACCGTCCGTACCTGTCCTCCCTCGGCCTTGACCGAAAGCAGGTCGCGCCGACTGCCGGGAACCCGAAGCATATCGCCGAAAGAACAAAGAATGACCCCGGGCCGCTGAGCGATCTCGATCGCCCGGTCGATCATCTCGATCGGAGTCACACAAACCGGGCAACCCGGACCGTGCAGGATATTGATCCGGCGGGGCAGAAGCCGGTCCAGGCCGTTTTTCAGGATGGAATGAGTCTGGCCGCCGCATACTTCCATTATTGTCCATTCCCGCGAGGCCGCAACCGATATTTTCTCCAGCATGGCCCGGGCCGCGATGGGGTCGCGAAATTCATCGAGATATTTCATCCTTCGCCGTCCCCGGACTCTTCCGCTCGCTTTATCTCCGCGATATATTCCAGAGTTCGAGCCGCCTCCTCCTCGTCGAGAACCGAGATGGCGAAACCGGCATGGACAATAACATAATCATTTATTCCGGCCTCCGGCACGAAGGCCAGATTGATCTGTTTGACAATCCCTCCGAAATCGACCCGGCCGGACCGCATCATACCTTCTAAGTTATCGAGACTGATTATTCTTCCAGGAATTGCCAGGCACATTTTATTTATTCTCCGGTTTGCTTTTTATGGCCGCCAGAATTTGCCCGGCGGCGATACCGCCGTCATTGGGTGGGATCCGCCGATGTCGGAAAACCTTAAACCCCTCGATTTCCAGTTGATCCACCGTTTTCTCCAACAGGTATTTATTCTGAAAACAGCCGCCGGTCAAGATAATATTATTCTCCCCGCATAATTTGGCAACATCGACAATCATACCCGCCAGAGTGTTATGAAACCGGGCGGCGATCACCGGTCTCGGCACCGCCTTGGCCAGATCATTAAGAAGAGAAACCAGACTCGGCCGCCAGTCAATGATGTATGGTTCTTCTGACCCGGAAACTTCAAAAGGATATACGCCCGATTCGGTCACCTCCGCGGTAATATATTCCAGCATCATGGCCGCCTGCCCCTCGTAATTGTTGATCTGGCAGATACCCAGAAGCGAGGAGACGGCATCGAACAACCGTCCGGCGCTTGAAGTCAGGGGCGAATTGATCCGCCCGGATAGCATTTTCCTTAAAATAACGCGGTCGGCTTCATCGAATTCCCCGAGCGGAATCGTCCCGGTCATTTCGAACAGCCGCTCGCCGTAAATTTCATACAGCGCCCCCAGCGCTGACCGGCGCGGTTCTATGGCGGCCCGGTCGCCGCCAGGTAAACGAATTGTCTTCAGATGGGCAACTCGAATGAATCCCTCCCGGTCGGCCCGGAGAAATTCTCCGCCCCAGACCGTGCCGTCACTGCCCAGCCCGGTTCCGTCCCAGGATACGCCCAGGACTTTTCCTTCCAGTTCGTTATCGATCATACACGCAAGGACATGGGCATAGTGATGCTGGACCTTATGATGCTCCAGGTTGAGAGAAAGAGCGTACTGCGAGGAGAGGTAATCGGGATGCAAATCGCACACCGTCTGTTTCGGTTTCAGATCATATATCCGGGCCAGCGAGGCAATGGTGCCGGTCATGGCCTCATATGCGGCGCGGGACGACAGATCACCGATATGCTGGCTTAAATACACGCGGTTTCCATCACTCAGGGCAATGCTGTTCTTCAGATGCGCTCCCACCGCCAGAATCGACCGGGCCGGTCCCGACAGCCGGATGCTGGTCGGAGCATATCCCCGGGCATTGCGGATGACTGTTTCCACGCCCGCCATCACCCGAACCACCGAATCATCGACCTGCCGGGCAATCGGTCGGTTGTGCATGATGAACAGATCGCCAATGGAGCCGAGACGCACCAGCGCTTCATGTTCGTCGATACAGATCGGCTCTTCGGACAGGTTGCCGCTGGTAGCCACCACCGGTATCCCGAGTTCCGCCATGAGAAGATGGTGCAGCGGCGTGTAGGGAAGCATCACGCCCAGATAAGGATTATCCGGGGCCACGGATGCGGCAATGACCGTCGATTCAGCACCGATCGTTCGCTTCAGCAGAACAATCGGCGCCCGGTATGAACGCAGTAATTTTTCCTCTATCTCCGACACCTCGCATATTTCCCCGATCGTCTCGAAATCAGGACACATCAAAGCCAGCGGTTTTTGCTGGCGGCCCTTTCGCCGTCGTAATTCCGCCACCGCAGGCTCCTTCGAGGCATCGGCCAGAAGCTGAAATCCTCCCAGTCCTTTTAATGCCACAATCTGCCCGTCGGCAATAGCCGCCGCGGCGGCGGTCAGGCAATCATGCCCGGTTTCCAGAATATGCCCGCCCCGATCCCATAGTTCCAGATGCGGTCCGCATTTGGGACAGGCATTCGGCTGGGCGTGGAATCGCCGGTCCGATGGGTTTTCGTACTCCTTCCGGCATTCCTCGCACATCGGAAAAACTTTCATCGTCGTCCGGGCGCGGTCGTACGGCAGGGTTTCGATAATGCTGTACCGCGGACCGCAGTTGGTGCAGTTAGTGAACGGGTAATGGTACCGCCGGTTATCAGGGTCGAATATGTCTTTCAGGCAATCGGGGCAGATTGCCAGATCGGGAAGAACCAGGGCCGTCCGAGAACCGGATTCGTCGCTTTCCCTGACACTGAAAGCCGTCTCGCCGTTGGAAGGTATTTCTGCCGTGTCGATGGTTTCGATTGCGGCATGGATCGGATGCTCGGTTTTGAGCCGGTGTATGAACTTATCCAGGATCGACCGGGAACCCTCAATCTCGATTCTCACTCCCCGGGGGGAATTATTGACCCGGCCGCCGAGACCCATGTCGGTCGCCAGGCGGTACACGAACGGCCGAAAGCCGACTCCCTGGACAATTCCCTTGATATCCAGCCCCAGTCGTACAACTACCCGATTGTCCACCTCAGCCCCGATACTGCTTTTTCGGTATTCGTCCATTTCCAAAGCCGGCCGTTTTAGCGAATTTACTACTATAACCGGACGCTAGGTTTTAAAATTCTCGATTTCCGAGGCGATTTGCTTTACCAGATTGTCGGCCGCCTCTGCCACCTCGGCCGACATCCCGCTTCCGGTCTTAAATACACCGCCCTCGATTCCATAGACAACCAGCCGGTTCGGCAATTGTCCCAGCGCGCGCGCCAGTTTGATACTCTCGGCCACGCTGAAAGCATGGGTCGAATAGCCGATGAAATATTCTGCGGGAAGATCCTCGTGGAGAGGTTCAAATCGGTAAATATGACCCGGCTTGGCCCCCGATACAACGCAATCAATAACCACTGCCGTTTTGGCTTCGTTCCAGGCGTCGATGAGTGAGGTGCCATCGCTGACCCCTTCAATCACCCGGACCCCTTCAAGTGCCGATTCACGGATTTTTCGGGCAATAAAAAGCCCCGCGACATCATCGGAACGGAAATCATTCCCGATTCCGATAACAACCACGGGCGCAGGACTTTTCATTATCACCCCGCCTTCAGCTTCGGTCGATTTTCAATTTCAGAAAATGACAGGAGCAGGAGATGCAGGGATCATAATTGCGGATGGCCTGTTCGCAGTGCCAGGTCAGTTTCTCATCGGAAAGATGCAGGTTCTTTTCCACGAAGGCGCACAGATCTTTCTCGATAGCTTTCTGATTCTGCGAGGTCGGCGGTATGATCCGGGCCTCCAGAATATTACCGCCGTCGTCTATTTTATAGCGATGGTACAATAACCCGCGCGGCGCCTCGGAACACCCGTGCCCGATTCCCTCGCGCGGCGGCACCTCGATATACGGCTTTTCCGGCATTTCGTACTGCTTGATAATCCGTAAGGCCTCCTCGCAGGCGAAAACCATTTCCACCGCCCGGACGATAATGCTCTTGAACGGATTATTGCAAACCTTGCCCAGTCCGGATTCCTTGGCCGCCTTTTTGGCCTTTGGCGTCAGTTTCTCGAAATTGTTGGAATACCTCGCCATCGGACCCGCCAGGTAATCATCGCGCTCGATTACCTTGCCCTGGAGCGATGTCGAATGTTCCACATGAATCTCTTCGAAATGATTGAGGAATTCGCTCACCTCGATATCGATCCCCTTACTCGAAACCACCCGCCCCTCGTTGAAGGGGTACTCATCGGGATGACTCAGGGAAACAAACTCGTAATCCCGCTCCAGATCGGGGAAAGTCAGGGTAGCGGTAACTTTGACCGTTTCCAGGGCGGCCTCGAGCGCCCATTTGAGCGGCTCGACCATCGTCCTTAATTCTTTTTTGGTCGGGACCCTGTAAAAACCCCCAACCCGGACACTAATGGGATGGATTTCCCGTCCACCGAGCAGGATTACCAGATCATTACCGATTTTTTTGAGTTTTAGACCCTGCTTGACAAGGTCGGGGTAATCTTTGGCCATCTGGATGGCGTCTTCGTACCCCAGGAAATCGGGGGCGTGAAGCATGTACACATGCAGGGCGTGCGATTCGATCCACTCGCCGCAGTAAATCAGCCGCCGCAACTGCCTTAGCGGTCCATCAACTTTCACGCCGCAGGCCATTTCCATGGCGTGCACCGAACTCATCTGGTAGGCGATAGGACAGATTCCGCATATCCGGGCCGTAATATCGGGAGCCTCGGTAAATCTCCGGTCGCGCAGAAAAGCCTCGAAAAAACGCGGTGGTTCGAAGATCGAGAATTTGACATCGGCCACGGCATCGTTCTTTATCTTGACAAAAAACCGACCCTCTCCCTCGACCCGGGCCAGGTAATCGACTTTGATTATCTTACTTTTCATAAGTCTCGCTCTCTTTCCGGAATGGTTCGGCGAAGGCATTGAATCCGCGGAATGCCCGGACAATATCCTTCCGGGAAAGATTCAGTTTTTCGAACCATTGGGCCAGTGAAGCGGTATTGGGCGTTTCTTTGGGGCCGAAACAGCTGTAACAACCCCTGTCATAGGATGGGCAGATCGCCCCGCACCCGGCCTGCGTCACCGGACCAAGGCAGGGCTGGCCGGTTGCCACCATGACACAGACATTGCCCTTCCGCTTGCACTCCATACAGACACTGTAATTGGGGATATTGGGCTTGCGGCCGTTCAGGTAAGCGTTGATGACCTCAACCAGTTGAAATTTACTGATCGGGCAGCCGCGTAGTTCGAAATCCACAAAGACGTGATCGGCGATCGGAGTTGATTTGTTAAGTGTTTCGATATATTCAGGATGGGCATAAACCGCCGCAATAAACTGCTTCACATCTTTGAAATTCCGGATGGCTTGGATACCCCCGGCCGTGGCGCAGGCGCCGATGGTAATCAGAGTTTTCGAAATTCGCCGGATTTTATGTATCCGCTCGGCATCGTGAGGCGTCGTGATCGACCCTTCCACCAGCGAGATATCATACGGCCCTTTCATAATCGCCCGCGTGGCCTCGGGGAAATAGGCTATAATAACCGCTTCGCTGATGGCCAGGAGTTCTTCCTCGCATTCCAGCAGGGATAATTGACAGCCATCGCACGAAGCGAATTTCCAGACCGCTATTTTTGGTTTCTTTATCCTGGCCATATCACATTTCCCGCTTGGTGAATTTGTCTTTGATGTCGGTGAATCGATACACCGGACCGTCCTTGCAGACGAACGATGAACCCAGCTGGCAGTGCCCGCACAGGCCGATCCCGCATTTCATATTTCTTTCCATGGAAATATAAATCCGATCCTCCGTTACTCCCCGCTTTTCCAACTCCATGACCGTGAAACGCATCATGACCTCCGGTCCGCACACCATGGCCACGCAGTTGAGCGGATCGAACGGCGACCGTTTGATCAACTGGGTCACGACCCCGACATTACCATGCCATGCACCGGTGGCCCGATCGACCGTAAGATGGATTTCAAGATCGAAACGGGCGCGCCATTTCTCGAGCTGCTTCACATACAGGATGTCTTCCGGGGTCCGGGCGCCGTAAAGAAGCACGATCTTGCCGTACTTCCCGCGGTTGGCCAGGAGATAGTATATGACCGGACGAAGCGGCGCCAGGCCGATCCCGCCGGTGATCAAAACGACATCACTGCCCTCCGATTCCGCCGCCGGCCAGGCCGTCCCGTACGGGCCCCGAACGCCGATACTCTCACCGACCTTCAAATTCCACATAGCCTTGGTCACCGTTCCCACCGCCCGGGTGGTATGCACCAGCGTCCTGGGCATGGTAGGATCGCCGCTGATCGAGATCGGAACTTCGCCGATTCCATACACATAGAGCATATTGAACTGCCCCGGCAGAAAATTGAAATCTTTCCGCCCGGATGGTTTCTCCAGCTCCATCGAAAAGGTATCGTGCGATTCCTTGATAACCCGTCGGATTGTAAAGGGTCTGGCCAGCATCGGGTCATCGGAAACCACTTCTATCAGTTTTTCACTTTTTGAGGCCATTGCCGTAAATATCCATAAGTTGCAGGCGGGTTGCCTCGAGCCGTTCGGCGATAACCAGGGCAAACCGCTTCATTATTTCGTATCCCAGATCATGATCCTCTTCGCATTTGGTCCGCAGGCATTTGCCGTCAAGGGTAATTGCCCGGGTTAGTTCCGTCGCGCGGGCATCGAAATGCCATTTGTACGGCGGCACCATCCACGACCACCCGAAGATCTCGCCCTCGGCGCGGGACCGTATGACAATCGGACCCTTCTGGGGAACATGGGTTTCTACCAGCACCCGTCCGTGACGGATGAAATAAAAATTGTCCGCCGGCTCTCCCTCGCGGAATATGAATTCGCCGGCCTTGAAAACCACATTGGAAGCACAGCCTACCAGAAGCTCAATATGTTTCTGGCTCATCCCCTCGAGAAAGGGATGCTCGGACAGGATTCGTTCCAGATTTTCCATAGTCATATCCTCATAATATTTTATGATAATTCCGTTTTCACTCCCCGCCGAGGATTTTGCGGACTTCCTCGGTGATATCGATTCCAACCGGGCACCAGGTGATACACCGCCCGCAACCGACACAGCCCGATGTCCCGAACTGGTCATGCCAGTAGGACATTTTATGCATCACCCATTGGCGGTGACGCGAAGTTTCCGTGGCGCGAATACTGCCTCCGTGAATATAGGAAAAATCAACATTATAGCACGAATCCCAACGGCGCCAGCGTTGCGCCGTCTCCCCGCCGAGACTGGTTGTATCCTCGACATTGACGCAGAAACAAGTCGGGCAGACCGAAGTGCAGTTTCCGCAGGTCAAACACCGCTTGGTGATCTCCTCCCAGTGGGGATGATCGAAATTATTTTCCAGCACCGTTTTCAAATCCCGGGTGTCGACCTTGCGACCCATCCGGTTGACCGCCTCGGCCACAGCCTGCTCGGCCTGACTGATTTCGCTCTCGTCAGCCGGCCGCCCGGTAATATCATTCAACAGACCGCGCCCGGAATTACTGCCCGCCTCGGCCAAAAAATAATGCTTCCCGGAGTCAAACACTTCCGTCAACACCAGGTCATAACCGGATTCGGCTTTCGGACCGGTTCCCATTGAGGCGCAGAAACATGTCCCGCCCGGGCGGACGCAGTTGACCGCCACGATAAACAGGTTGGCCCGCTGTTTCTGGTAGTACGGGTCGGCATAGGGTCCTTGGGTCAATACTTTATCGTTGATGGCCAGAGCCTGGAGTTCACACGGGCGGACCCCGATCAGCGCCCGCCGGGTAACCTGGATTTCCTCCATCGGAAGCGGATTATAACGATGCCCGGCTTTTTTAGCCTCGTAGAGCAACCGGCGCGGCGGATAGATAAATTTCTTCCAGCTTTGAGGTCCGACCACATAACCGAACAAAAGGTCATGCTTATCCCTGACCAGCCGGTAATACCCCCCATCCTGTTTATCTGTCCACCCGATCGGAAGATCATCGACCGATGAAAGATCATCGTAAACAACCGCATTGCTTCTTACGGTCGGTCCGGTAAGGGTGTACCCTTTCTTCTTCAGTACTTCAAAAAGGGAACCGAAGTCCCCACGTTCAATAATAATATATTTATTTTCTGGCATTCGGCCTCGCACCTTGTGATTAATTTCACAAACTATTTGAATATAGCAACCCCCATCCCTTTTGTCAAGGAAAAAAACGCCGCGCCGGAATCCCGGAAAGATAATTCCACTTTTAAAGGAATCATTGATATGGGATTTCGATGTCGTTAATATATGGCCAGGGAATTTCCGGGTATGGTCGATTTGTTATTACCGGGTGATAACCTGTTCGGTAAAAGCCGCGACCAATCCCTTGTCATTTAACGACCGCCGGTCCCGAGTACGGCCGGCACTCCAACCAAACGAATAATCCATGCCCCTTTTAAAAGGATAACTCCTTTTTGCCTGAATTGCCGGATATTACGGCAACTTATTAATTTCAAAATTCTTATCACAAAACAAACAATGCCGGGCCGTCAGGATATTTATTTCCTGACTGACGCCGGTTGATATATGTCCCGTAAATTCTATTTGTGAGAAATTTTTGCTCACCTTTATCCCTGGATTTTGTTATATATAAACCATGGCAATCATTCCATTCTACTTTAAACCTGCGGGTCTTAAATTTATAAAATGTAAGGGGAGAAATCGTGTCACGCAACAACCTGGATGATCTTTGCGTCAACACCATCCGCTTTCTTTCCGCGGATGCCGTTCAGAAAGCCAATTCGGGCCATCCCGGCCTGCCGATGGGAGCCGCCGCCCCGGCCTACACTCTCTGGAACCGTTTTCTGAAATTCAATCCGGCTGATCCGCACTGGCCCGACCGGGACCGGTTCGTTCTCTCGGCCGGTCATGGCTCGGCCCTGCTGTATTCTCTCCTGCATTTGACCGGGTATGACCTTTCTTTAGAAGAATTAAAAAATTTCCGCCAGTGGGGAAGCCGCACTCCCGGTCACCCGGAATACGGACTGACTCCCGGCGTCGAAGCCACCACCGGGCCTCTTGGCCAGGGACTGGCCAACGCCGTGGGGATGGCCATCGCCGAAACCATGCTGGCCGCCAGGTTCAACCGGCCCGAATTTGAGATTGTCAAGCACCATACCTATGTTCTGGCCGGGGATGGTGACCTGATGGAGGGAATCGCTTCCGAGGCGGCCTCGCTGGCCGGTCATCTGAAACTGGGTAAACTGGTCGTTCTCTACGACAGTAATAATATCACCATCGAGGGTACCACCGGCCTGACCTTCACCGAAAACGTCATCGGTCGTTTTGAATCTTTCGGATGGCGGACCATCAAGGTTAATGACGGCAACCGGATTGATCTGATCGCCGATGCCATCGAACAGGCCCGTCAGGATTCCGCCCGGCCGACCCTGATTGAAATAAAGACTCATATCGGTTACGGCAGTCCCCATAAACAGGATACAGCCTCGGCCCACGGCGAACCGCTGGGCGAGGAGGAACTCCGCCTGACCAAAGAAAAGCTCGGATGGCCGGCTGATAAAATGTTTTATATCCCCGATGAAGTCCGGGTGCATTTCCGTGCCTCTGTCGAACGCGGAGGAAAATATCAGAAGGAATGGCAAATTCTGTTCGATAAGTACACTACCCAATTCCCGGATCTCGGGCGTGAGTTCAAACGGGTGATAGATCATAATCTTACGAATCAGTGGGACCATGATCTTTCCGTGTTCACTGCCGAATCGGGCAAGATCGCCACCCGGGCGGCCTCGGGAAAAATTCTCAACGCTCTCGCCGCCTGTTTGCCCGAGATGGTCGGCGGCTCGGCCGATCTTGCCCCCAGCAATAAAACTCTTATCAACGACAATTCCGATTACAGCCCGGAAAACCGCCTGGGCCGCAATTTGCGGTTCGGCGTCCGTGAACATGCCATGGGCGCGGTTGTCAATGGTTTGGCCCTGCATGGAGGAGTCATTCCGTACTGCGGGACTTTTCTGATATTCAGTGATTACATGCGTCCTGCGATTCGTATGGCCGCCCTCAGCAAACTGCCGGTCAAATACGTCTTCACGCACGACAGCCTCGGAGTGGGCGAGGATGGCCCGACCCATCAGCCGGTCGAACAGCTTCTCAGTCTGCGGGCCATTCCCAACCTGCTGGTATTCCGCCCGGCCGATGCCAATGAAACCTCCGCCGTCTGGAAAATGGCCATGACTCAAACCAGCCGTCCGGCCGCTCTGGCGCTTACCCGCCAGAAACTCCCGGTGCTCGACCTGTCTCTCTATCCGCAACTGGCCGAGGGGGTGGTCCGGGGAGGGTACATCCTGGCCGATTCCGACCGACCCGGCCTGACCATCGCGGCCACCGGGTCCGAAGTGCATCTGGCTCTCGAGGCGCGCGAAAAACTGGCCGCCGATGATATTCAGGTTCGGGTCGTTAGCCTGCCCTGCCTGGAATTGTTCGCGGAACAAACCGAAGAGTACCGTAACCGGATCATCTCCCCCGATCTGCCGCTTCTGGTGATTGAAGCCGGACGCTCGCTGGGGTGGAAGGCTTATGTTGGTCCGAAGACCGAGGTGATCGGGGTGGATACTTTCGGGGCTTCGGCTCCCGGATCGGAAGTCCTGTCGCGGTACGGTTTCAATATCGAGAATATTTACAGCCGCGCCCGCAAACTGGTCAACGACACCACCCGCGCCATGCTTTAACCCGTTTCAAAGACAAGGCGGATCATTGCTCCGTCATTTGGGTTTTTTATTTATTCCTGGTATTCGCCCGGCTCCAGAATGCCGTTTATGCCCGTTTTATTAAATTATGCACTAATGGGTTGATAAAAATTCGCAATTAGCGGTTTTTAAAACTTGATATGATAAAGATCTTGTTTTTAATTTGACTGAAGTGGTGGAAATATTCCGGAGAACGGTCCATGCCGCTTTCAAAACGCACGATCGCTTCAATTTATATATCGATATCAATGATTGTCCTGCTGACGCTTATCGGATTTTATTTGCGTGGCGCGGATATGAAAGAGATAGCGGAGCTTGACTATAGGATTCATTCACAACCATTGGCCGGGGCCAGCAATTTTAATCCCGAGACAATTATTTCCGAAATTCGAAACAGGTATGACAAAAATTCAATGTATGTAATCGTAGAATACCGCCTTGGAAAAGATATCCCAATCTGGGAGATTACAGGACAATCAGCCAAATTCTGGCTTTTTTCCAGGATTATTTATAAAATTACGGCGGTGGAATCCGTTTCCTCCGCTTCCGACCGACCGGCCTCGCGCCGTATGACTATTTTTATCACCTCGATTTCGTCTCGTTCAACGGTTTTTTTTCAACTTGTCTTTTTTTGTTTCATGGCTATCGTGATCCTGTCACTCAAGAAAGAAGATTTTCCTCATATTTATTCATTAAAAACTACCCCATTACCCATATATAAACCGTCCCACAGATTTTTACTGATTTTGCTGATTATATTAATCATGATAATTGCTTTGATATTTATCACCTCCTATAATTTTGGAGAAATCGATTCTTCTCAGTATCGATCCGGATGATATAAATTATGGATTTAATAGACAAAATTAAAACCGGTCTGGTAGATTCGAATAATCGGTATCCCGTTATTATCTTCTGTAATGCCATTATATTGCGGTTAATATTTCTGGCTGTGATGCTGGTTTCCATCGATTCCTCGTCCATTGGCAGAT
Source organism: Candidatus Zixiibacteriota bacterium (assembly GCA_016933955.1). Taxonomy (NCBI): domain Bacteria; kingdom Pseudomonadati; phylum Candidatus Zixiibacteriota; species Candidatus Zixiibacteriota bacterium. Next base: position 24,850 of record JAFGTT010000008.1, on the reverse strand, counting down.
TATTTCCCGATTCGATTACATATGTTAAAGCCGCTGATAATCTTTTTGGATTCAGCGAGGATGGAGAATTCGGATTATTCCTGGTCGGTCCCGGTTATCCTTCCATAGTCGGGCTGTTAAGGGTATTATTCGGGAATTCGGTCCTTCCCATTCTGTTGGTACAGATTGTACTTAGTAGTCTGACATGCTGCCTTGTCTACATGCTCGCCCATCGTTTATTCAAAAACGAATATTTATCTTTGACCTCCGGCTTATTGGTGGCATTTTCAATTACATCAATCGAATTGGCGAACAGCATTCTTTCCGAGACGACCTTCCTTTTTCTTTTTATGGTATCACTGCACCTTTATTTTAAGGCCGTGACGGAGAATCGTATAGCGCTTTATATATACTCCGGGTTACTTGGCGGTGCGGCCGTTTTAATTCGCTCGAACATTCTTTTCTTTCCGTTGATACTCCTGATAATCGCTCTGATTGTACCGCTTGCGGAACCATCGGAAAACCGTAAACGGATAATTAAAAGCAGCATCATAACGGCCCTTATTATGGCGGCAATGCCGGTTATCTGGTCGGCGCGTAATTTATCGAAATACGATACATTTATAATTTCGGGAACAGGTATTGGAGCCGCCAGGGCTTATCTGACGATGCTTGTTAATTTCAATGCGGAAAATCGTCCTCAATGGGAATTTAAAAGAGTCAAGGATTCCCTCTACAATACTACCTTACCCGAAATCAATAGCGCCGATGCCGAGAAATACTATCTTGATGCCCAGGATTATGTAATCGAGACATTCAAGAAGTATCCCGCCATTTTCCTGACGAATTACCTGTCCGCGGTTCTGGACAATGTTACCGCCGTCTCGGCTCTACACTATCATCAAATACCCCGGTACGAAGAATTCTTTAAGAAAATCGAAAGATATGTTTACAAAGGTGCCAACAGTTCGGTGGTGCTGATTTTCTCCCTGATTGGCTTTGTGGTTCTTGCCAGATGCAACTTACGGTATGCCATAATCCTGTTTTTAATCATGTTTTATTTTGCAATTATAACGGGGGTTACATTCTGGCAGGGTTCGCGTATATTCTATCCGGCCATTATCGCCCAATCAATACTGGTCAGTGCGGCTATTTTATTCTTTTATGATTTAATAATATTGCTGAAGAACCTGATATGTATCGGCGGAAAAGAAAAAATACCTTCAGAGTCATAATGAAAATAATGGCAGACCGGTGTCACGGTGAATGCATCGGGAAGTTCGGATAGATTCAAACTTTAGCGCCCGGATCCGAAGTGCTGTTGCGATACGGTTTCAATATCGAGAAGGTTTGCAATCGTGCCGGCAGACCGGTCGACGACACCACCCCCGCCATGCTGTAATGAAGATGAATGACTGGCGACCTTAATTTATTGGGGTACCATAGAAAACCGGTGCAGTTTTTTCAGCCGCATACATAATTATCAAACTACGGCTGACAGCTGATCAATAGCCGCCATTGGATTAATGCCGTTAAATAAGACGGATGAAAGAAATCACATGAAGGAAGGATGCTTGTATATGACATGGGTTGTAATAACCATTTTGGCTATTATCGGTGTTCTTTTATTAGGCGGATTATTTTGCAGAATATTTTCCGGCTGGACCTGGAAAAGGTATTTCAAGGAGATATTCAGCTGGGTATTGGATTTCTAAACTGGCTGATAGTCCGGGCAGATCGAAACCCCGGCGGTTTCGACATCCTGTTATTACCGAAACCTCCGAAATAGCCGACATTTACGATACCCTTAATCCTCTTTTAAACCAACTGTCCCATCATCTCCAATCTTATCAGCATTCGAAGACTACGAAGGCCGACTCGTAGTCTACGAGTTTTGAACCGATAATCGAGCTATTTATATTCTTCATGGATTCCCATATCATATTTTATATCACTCACTTACGAGTTTCAGGCTTCTTCAGTCAAGATTGGCATGATTTTTGTCTACACATATTCATGTCCTGTTTATAGCCCTCGATACCACTGGCGGATAGTGGTTACTGTTGAGGCGGAAAACCGGGCCGGATGAAACTCGGGGGTTTCCAGTATGCCGGTTCCAACCGGCTCCGGCCCGGGAAAATAGACAACCGAAAGGAGGAAATGAGAAAGAGCACCAACAAATCAATTGTCCAATCAACAACATATATCCGAAAGGAGGTGGGAAAGGCTGTAAAAGGTTTGTTCCCTGCTGAATCGATGAAAACACAGAGGGGAAGAATCCGTTTCGACAACCCCGGTTCTATGGGATGATAGAACCATCGAAGGACTCCTCCCCCCCATAAACATTGGCTCTTAATATACGAAAGGGGAAGGATCAAATAAATGTTTACTGATGCTTTTGAGTTTAATATAATATTAAATGGAATCATAGAATAAGATTTATAAGATAAAATGGATGTTCGTAAAATATTATTCATAATTATCCCGTTTTTATCAGTTACCATGTTATTATATTCATGCGATAAGAATGATGACACTATTGCTACGCCAAAGCCAATTCGACCCTCAAGAGCCTATCCTCGTTGGTCACCGGATGGGGAATGGATTGCCTTTATCTGGAATGGTTATCCGGATATATTACCCAATGGTATACACAAAATCAGGCCGGATGGCAGTGATCTTCAGCCCATATTAATATTGAATCAATATTATATCTTAGTGGATTTAGCATGGTCTCACGATTGCAATTGGCTGGTTTTCACGGCCCCGGGCTATGGGGGAAACGTTTTTAAAATAAGATCCAATGGCGATAACCTTACTCAACTTACATATTCCGGCGATATATATACATGTGATTGGTCTTATTCCGATTCGCTTATTGCATATAATAGGATTAGTAACGATAGCGGCGGAATATGGCTGATGGACCCATCGGGATCGAATAAAAGGTGTTTTATTGAATATGGCAGTCATTTTGATTTCACAAATGGAGACAGTCTTTTCTATATAACATTTTTGGATTGGAACCATTTGGATTCCAGTAGGATGAATTTCATATCGGTTTCTGATTCAACGGAGAGATTGATATACAAATGGGAAAAGGGTAAACCTTATACAACATATTACGATCCTGATGTTTCACCGGACGGCAACAATATAGTCTTTAGTCTCGATGATGATATCAGAATACTGAATACAATCGATAAACATATCACTACCCTGACAACCAATTCAGGAGTGCAACCGAGTTGGTCGCCGAATGGTGAATATATTGTGTATTGTGAGTCGGGAGAGCCTGATTTTGAGGCCATAAGCGGACCACTCAGAATTATGCGGTCTGATGGCGGCGAAAATCATATTCTTGTTGATTTCGTAGAATTATCTGTATGTAGCAATTCTCAGAAGCATCAATAGATATCAATATTGCCATTTCTCGATACTATTACCGGGCAAAAGCCAATTGGTATCTTTTTGGTAACATAATATCATATCCAGTCAAATCCAAAGGAGAAGTTATGAATAATATCATAAAATTATTTGTGCTATTATTGTCTATATACGGAATATTCAATATGGAATTATTCTCGAAATCGTTAAATGAAACGAGTAAAGAATTGGTTGTGAAATTCGATAAAAATATAATCGAGATTCAACCCGGGATTGATACGGTAGGAAAGGAAGGTATTATTCTAAAAGAGAGCATTTCCGGTAAAATCCTGATAAATTCCAGTTTTAAATGCATTGTGAGAGCATTTAAAAATAAAAATCTTACCGATAGCATTTCAATTAATGAATTTGGAGATACCGTTTTAAGGCCTCGATTTGAGTCTTATTATAAAATCATTTTTAGCGATTCAACTTTTCGTAATAATACGTATCGAAACCTGTTGGAAGCCGGTGAATATATTGATATTTATAAAAACGGCACAATTAAGACTGATAATATATTTACAAATGATACGCTATATTACCGGCAATGGAATTTTCATGATGATACAGTATATGGCATCAATGCTGAAGGTGCATGGAAATATACTTTTGGGGACCCAAATCTTATTGTGGCGGTTATTGATGAAGGCGTCCGAAATGATCATTCGGATCTGTATCCGCGTGTGTTTGGCGATAATGAATTCGCCGGTGGTCATGGTACTAAAGTTGCAGGAATAATAGGCGCATCCACAAATAATATTAATCTAATATCCGGCTTAAGCGGTAATTCAAAAATATACTCAGGATGTATTTATGAATTGGATTATTCCGAAGTCGCAGATAAAATCGTCGTTGCAGTCGATATTGGAGCGGGCATTTTGAATAATAGTTGGGCCTTCGATCCGGCTGATCAATTTATTATATCGGTAAGAAGCTCTATGGCCTATGCTTATAAAATGAACCGAATTGTTGTTTGTGCAAAAGGTAATGATGATTCATCCGAACCGCATTATCCCTCGGATTATGGCCAGGGTATTATAAGCGTTGGTGCCTATGGAACCGATGGACGTCGCGCAAAATTTTCGAATATAGGTAATGGTATTGATATCGTGGCCCCGGGTGATTTTATAACTTCATTAGACGCTGGGAGTCAGGATGATTGGACAAGATATTTTGGTGGAACTTCAGCCGCCGCCCCGCATGCGGCAGGTGTGGCGGCATTGCTGAAAAGCTATGACAATACCCTGTACAATGATGATATTGAAAATATTATTAACCTAACGGCTAAAGATAATAAAGAAGACCCTGCTGTTATCGGCTATGATGATTATACCGGATGGGGGAATCTTAATGCCAAGGCCGCCTTTGATATTCTCCAATTACCCAACATGCTGGCCCATCTGGAGGCTGATGGCGGAAATCAATATTCCAATACGAGTGCAATGACCATGGTGTTTTTTGATATTCCGAATATGGCCGACGGTGTGTATATCGCCAAAAGGTATGAAGTCCGTAAATCGGTGACATTTCCGCATTCATATTTAGAATCTCCTCATGCCTGGGGTCGTGGTGTCGCGGCCAGGGGTTATTCCGCCGCAAATCCAAATTTCGGAATGAATTACGCGGGTGTTATTCCTGAATCCGTAACCGAAACCAGTTGTGTATTCCGAACATGGGTTTACGAAATCTGGACAGTGAGCGGCACCTATGTGGGCTGGAAACCATGCGCCCCGGAAGATGTCAAATTTGCCTATACCGTTTTAGGGGAATATGAGGTTCAAAAGCCCGCCTATTTCAATGTTAATAATCATTTTGAGCATCAGGCCGTTCGTGTGTGCTGGAGTGATCCCAATCCCTATGAAGAAGGCTGGATACTGGAACGTAAAAGCGCCACGGTCCCGGTCTGGAAAGTGATTGATACCATTCCCAATAATGATTATGATTATGTTTATTATGACGATTACTACCCGATTGGGGGGGAAACCTACACTTACCGCGTAAAACCGTATACCGCCGATCAGCAAAATGCACCGTATTCTGATGAAGCCACGGTAACGACCCGGCCGCACCGGGCCGAGGATATTGCTGTTTATGCCACCGATTTCAGCTATGGCGTCCCGACCGTTACGGGATGCGGCGATGTTCCCCTTAAAATTAATACGGATTTAATATCTGCCGCCAAAGATATAGCCGGAGCCCCGGAGTTGATTTCGGAGGAAGACGAAAACTGGCATTTGCTTTACGGAAACGATATTACCGCCCGATGGATACCCTCACCCCATCAGAAATATCCCATTGTCAAATACTTTATCAGATTATCGCACCCACATGTCACCATGGGGGATATATACGATGTCGGCCCGGACACCTGTTTTTATATTTGCCCGGTCGATGCCAACTCCACCTATAGCGTCTATGTTTATGGTATATCCTCAATTGGCGATACCTCTCTCCCGGATATCCAGAAATGTCAGCACCGGCAGTACGAATGTCTGCCCCGAAAGTGCAACGAAAAACAATGATGATGGAACCATTCTAGAAGAACAGCCACTGGAAATTACTTTTCGTAATTATCCCAACCCATTTAATCCGACCACAATGTTTGCCTTTTCATTGCCGCAGGAAACGGCTGTCAGTCTGAACATCTATAATGTTCTTGGTCAACGGGTAATAACTCTGGTGGATAGCCCGATTCCGGCTGGCGACCACCAGTTGACCTGGGATGGCTATGACTGCAAGGGACGATTGGTTACCAGCGGGATATATTTTGCGAGATTTATTGCCGGGGATTTCACCTGCACAAAGAAAATTATCATGATGAAATGAAAAAGTAATTTTGCGATCACAAGGCGTATTTGGATCTGCCATTACTGTCCAATTAAAAGAATCGGAATAGAGGCGGGAAGAATCACTGAGGGGTTTGTTCCCTGCTGATTCGATGAAAACACAGAGGGGAAGAATCTGTTTCGACAACCCCGGTTCTATATGGTGATAGAACCATCGAAGGACTCCTCCCCCCCAAAACACGACTCTTAATATACGAAAGGAGAAAAAATAAATAAACAATTGCGGCTATAGAATAGTCTATTATATTGGGTATATCTGAATTCGAGGATGTGTTTAACATAATAATAATAATAGATCATGGGAGGTCGGCAGTGAATGCCAGAAAAAAGCAAATATTAGTATTGCTTCTAATATCAAGTTTATTAATTATTACCTGTTTTATTTCTGGATGTACTAAATACACGGTCACAGATAGTGAACACCTTCTCTATCTAATAAGTGGATATGTGGTTGGCAATGATTCCCAACTACCCTTGGACAGCGTCTACGTCACCATTTTTCAAGATGAATATGATTCAGCCTGCTATTTGACGGATTCCACTGGTTTTTATCGATTGGCACGATTTAGTGGTTGCAATATATGCGAGCAATTTGGATGCTTTCAAAATCAATATGACATATTGCTGCGGTTTGAAAAAGAAGGCTATATTACGCAAGACACGACGATTCAGATTAAGAAACAAGGTGACATCATAGACAGCCTGATGATATATTCAATAAGCGAATAGTAAAGTATGGCAATATCTATATAAGATATGGCAATCCAGATCATTTGGTGCAATAACTGGTTATATTATACATTTGATAGCTTATTCTAAGCTAAACCTGCCGTACCTTATACCATCAGTAACTCTATCCCTTACCTCTTATACCCGATAATTCTTAGGAATTTGTGGCGTTCCTGCCGGTGACCTTCATCCTCGATTCCGATCGGCATCTGCCCGTCAACCACTCCCATCACCCCGCGCCCCTGGTCGGTCTCGGCCACAACCACCTGGACCGGGTTGGAGGTGGCGCAGAAAATCCGGCAGACCTCCGGAACCTCTTTGATCCGAGGCAGGAAATTGATCGGGTACGCGTTGCGCATGAAAATAACAAAGGTGTGCCCGCAGGCGATATCGAAGGCCGTTTTCTCGGCCAGCTCGATCAGTTCGGCATTATTGCCGTCGGACCGCACCAGTCGGTCCTGCGAGGCCTCGCAGAAAGCAATCCCGAACTCCACCCCGGTCGCACCGGTTATCATGGCCTCGTACAAATCCTCGACCGTCTTGATAAAATGTGACATCCCGAAAATCATGTTCTGATCCGGGGCAATCTTGATGTCGATCAATTTGGTTTTCATTTATCCTCCATCAGTTAATCTCATATCCTCACCGGCATTGATTTCCGACCGGCATAATTAAAACTCTATTCCCGCGGCGCCGTGGTTATTACGATCTTTTCGATGATATCCCCCCGGACAATCCGGTCGACCACCTCCATCCCCTTAATCACCTGCCCGAACAGGGTGTAGCGGGAGTCAAGATGGGGTTGCGGCATGAGGCAGACAAAGAACTGCGATCCGCCGGTATCCTTGCCCGAGGTGGCAATTCCGACCGCTCCGCGCCGGATAGTCAGATCGCTGTACTCATCGCGGATCATATACCCCGGCCCGCCCCAGCCGTTGCCGAGCGGGTCACCGCCCTGGATCACGAAACCGGGCACCACCCGGTGAAAATGCAAACCGTTATAAAACTCATTTTCGGCAAGCTCGATAAAATTGGCCACGGTCAACGGAGCGATATCGAAATAGAGTTCCATTTCGAATGTTCCGCGGTTGGTAGTGATGACTGCCGCCGGGTTACGGCGGTAACGGTTGTACAACGACTTGATATTTCTTTCACCGTACAGTCCGGTCGGCGGGCTGATAAAAGCCGATTTATCCTGATCCAGTTTTTTCTTATAAATCAGAGCCGCTTCGCGGCTGACAACATAGTCTTTATCCAGCAGGCAATGGTACAGCAGACTTTCGGCCAGCGAATCCGACTCCGTTCCGAGAAACTGCCCGGCCGCCTGAGCAATCGAGCGTCTCACATTGATATCCGCCATCTCCCGCATCTTCATCATGGTCATCAACTGCGGCAGGAACTGGTTCCTTTGATATTGCCCGATCCGGTCAATTGCCACCGCCGCTACGATCGGGTCATTATCATGAAGCGAAGTCTTCAGATAGTAATCGATATTGCCGGGATCGACTGTACACAACTGCTCGAAAGCCGCCATCCGGATATCGGCTAGGCTGTCGTTGTAGAGCGAGTTCAATCGCGGCAGAACCGCCTCGCCGCCTATTTTCCCGAGGGCTTCAGCGATTTTAGTCATCAGGTATGATTGCTCCACATCCAGCAGACTGTCGATCAGCGGGATCGCTTTCTCGCCCTGTATCGCGGCCAGATAAACTATCCCGGCCGCCCAGACATTCACCGTTGTCGTATCCTCGCCAAGATCGTCGAGAACGAATTCCTCGATATCTCCCTGCTTAATTTGCGTGAAGGCTTCGAGTAACTGGACTTTCAATTTTTCATCGGTCTCATTGGCATACCGGTCTTTAAGATAGCGGATGGCGCGAACCGACCCGATTGAGACCAGCGATCCGACGGCCTGGGAAACAACATTGTTATCCCGGTCGTTGAGCGACCCCGCAATAATCGGCACCCGGGTTTCATCGTGCCCCAGAGTCAGTCCCTTCAGGGCCAGCGAGCGGATAAATGGTTCGGCATCGGGCAGCCACTCGGCGTAAAATTCCGCCGCCTCGGCCGCACCCAGCCGGGTCAGAGAATACAGCGCGGCGATCTGGACCGGCCGGACAGCATCGTTGCGGCCGGTATTGATCAACCGCCCGCTTTCATCACGCGCTCCGGCCCGGAACAGGGCATACGCCGCCTGTTCCCGGACCCGATGATCGACATGGTCCAGAAACGAAGCTATCTGCGTATTGATATCAACCATCGAAGAATCGGATAAATATCCGGCCGCCCTGACAATGGCGGCAGTTATTTCCGGGTCGGGATTATCCGCAAGATCAAGCAGGCGCGAAGCAAAGCTTTTATCTCCGGTCAGACCAAGAGCCAATGCGGCGGTTGTGGCTACTTCGGCCACCGAATCCTCGAGCATATCAAAAAGCTTGCCGGCTGTTTCCGTATCACCGATTCGTCCCACTGCCAGTGCGGCTTTGACCCGGACTTTGGGATCCAGATCGGTCAACCCCCTGACCACCGAAACATCCACGCGGCGGGTGTCCTCGGCGGCAATAATCGAAGCTATTTTGGTCTCGGTGCTGTTACTTAGATTGAATATATCCAGATATATTACGGCAATAACGCCGATGATGATAATCAGCAGTAATGAAGCCCAAACGATTTTTTTCATACCCTGCTACCTTATATTTTTATGGTCGATTCAGGAATTTATTATTGAAAGATTGCCCGGTATTCGATTGGAATCAACAAAAAAACCGGTCCCGCTAAGACAGGTGGTAGTCTTCAGTCGGGATGAAATCGTTATTTCTTTTTGGATTTGATCGGACTGAATTTGCGGGCTGATTTTTCCAGTAATGGATCAGTCAAACCCCTTAATTCGGTATCCAGTTTTTTAACCTCAGCCGGAGATAAGGAATTCAGTTTTTTGGCAAATTGGCCGGATTTTATCTCGGCCAGAATTTTTTTCATACCGCTTTTAGCCTGCGGTCCGATTATCCGCGGTCCGTTTAAAAGCGATCCATACCGCGCCGCGACCGAAATCCGATGGAACATTCCCTCGATGCCGTGGTCCTTTATGAGACCGACAATTAAATCGAGCTGGTAAGCCACCTCCAGGTAGGCCTTATCCGGAGCAATTCCGGATTCCACGAGGGTCTCGAAACCCATCTTTATTAACTGCGACAGCCCGCCGCAAAGAACTGCTTGTTCTCCGAACAGGTCGCCGATAGCTTCATCGGCAAAGGTCGTTTTTATCATCGTCCGGCGATCGATCTTCAGGCCCCTGACCAGGTAATCCAGAACGCGGCGCGCCCGGCCGGTTGCATTATGGTGAACGGCATAAAAATACCCGATTGATTCCCCGGCCAGATATTTCTCCCGGACCGCCGTTCCCGGTCCAAGCGGCGCCAGGAGAATAATATCGGTGATTTTCGGAGGGATCACCGTCCCGAAATGAATTGAATAGCCATGCAAAAACACCAGGGCGCTTTTCGGCCGCAGATACGGCTCTATGGCTTTCTTAAAAGCGCGTCCGTGAAGATGATCGGGAAAAGCGAAAACGATGATATGCGATGATTCGACCGCCCGGCCGACAGAAGTAATATCTTTGAAACCATCCTTAAGGGCGGTCTTGCGCGAGGCATCCCCGGCCGGGATACCGATAGTGACGGGCATCCCTGAATCCCTCAGATTAAGGGCCCAGGCTCGTCCCTGCGAACCATAGCCGACCACGGCGATATTAATTTTGGCTGACATAGATGAGATTAGATTCCTGCCGGGGACATTATGGCCGGCATTTCATCCCACGTTCTCCCTTCCAGAATTCGGCCGTTTTTCTTCTTATTAACACCACCCCATTGTTTGAAAAAAAAGGGAACATCGGCTTCAAGACATTGGTCACGTATTTCAGTAACCCAATCCTGCCGGATGGGCCTTGCCCCGGGACCGGATTCTCCCCCTGCTATTACCCAATCCACATTCCTTAAGTTTATTCTTCCGATTCGGCCAATGAGTGGTTCAATAGAAAGAAATTTAATGGTTGCTTTTGTTTCTCTCAAATCATCGATTCTAAACTTGTACCTGCTGTTTTCGATACTGACTCCCATCCATATGTTTGGAGTCCAGTGCAATAAGTCGGACAGGTCTTTCAAGCGCCCGGATCTTTTTGTGAGAATCTGAAAACGATGCCAATGAGCTCTATGCATTACCCCGAAAATCTTTTGTATAAATGGGACAGGCACCTGTTCATGAAAAAGATCGCTCATGGAATTTACAAATATATTCTGCGCTTTTTTCCATTGAAGCGGATAGTCCAGGACATCATCATGAAGCACGACATCAAACCCTCTGGCATAATTCTTTTGACCCATTGCCCTCAATCGATTCGCCATTCTCTCCGCATAACAGAAGCGACACCCGGGACTGATTTTGGTACAACCTGTGATTGGATTCCAGGTTGAATCGGTCCATTCTATGGCTGATTTAATGGCCACTATATCCTGCCCGTTTTACTGTACTTCTTCAATATATAATTTACCACATCATACGCAGTCTTTTTCTGGGTGGCAAAATAAATATAATATATTATGGCGTTTTTCTTATTCCTAAAAGGAATAGGATCTGGTACATATTGAAAATTAGCAATATTCTTTAGGCGCTTCTTATATGCCTTCAACAGGATATCAATCTTATCCTTAAATCGAGTGGGCTCGCCAAATAAATCCGGCAAATCCTCTTCATATGTATATTCAAACCACGACTCATCACCCCAGAAAGCGTTCATTCTTATCTTTTGATTCTTCTTAACATCCACTGGGTTTTTATGCAAAATATTCCGATTCATGTCCTCCAAGGGAAAAAGAATGAACACCTCAATTGTCTTCATTTTACCTGCGAATTCCACGACCTTCCAATCCAGATGTAACCCATAAGGATCAAGAAAACATAATGCTCTTTTATAATCCTCATATTTAATTTCTGGAAAGACTTCCTTAATCAATAGCACATTGGAATCACCACATATATATTTTATGTTTTCATTTGGCCCTATCAATTTCTTTAAAAATCCTATTTTCTCACAATCCTTATCCATGAAATAATACCCATGGAAATTCAGTCTGACTGACAATACATTAAGCGGACTACCCGGTATAAATTCACCGGTTTTCTTACGTTTGTGAATGCCCGGCCCGGAAAAGGCATCAATATAATAGTATTTGAGTCTGGGGTATTTTTTGAGTATAGTGGAGTATACCTTTGCATAATCCTTGACTATTTTCAATTTCATTTCGGACCATGGGCCGATTTCGTCCAGGTGCATAGGCCTCTCCCGTAATAGATATGAAAATTTGATATAACCATAACAAGGATTTGTCAATCACATTTATCAAAAAAAGCCTCCGTTTTGCGGAGGCTTTTCTTTGGAATGAAAATACCCTTGCTAACCCCAATATAGATCTATTCCCCACAGCATGGAGCCGGTCCCCCGCTGTTGAGATAATTGATCAAATACGCCACATCCAGAGTATTAATTATCCCGGAGCAGTTGACATCCCCCAGTTTCAAGATCGGTACCGGGGGCGGACCGCTCGTTGTCAGGTAGCTGTTCAAATAAACGATATCCGACGAATCAATGGTTCCTGAATTATCCACATCGCCTCGACGCAGACATAGGGCCACCTCATAGGCGTCGGCCCGGCCGTAACCGTACGATGAATCATGAGGCGTAAAAGAACCCCAGGCCAGCGAAGTGTCGGCTGTCTTGCGAATCAGGCTGTCGACCTGCAAACTGGAATAGGCCGGTTTCCATTCGAGGATCAAGGCACATATCCCCGTCACCTGCGGCGCCGCGAACGAGGTCCCGCTCCAGATCCCCCACTTGTACTCACCGGCCAGGGAGCTGTACACGTTGACTCCCGGTGCGCAATAATCGATATATGCTCCGTGATTGGAGAAATCCGCCGGGTAATCCAGGCTGTCAATGGCCGAGACCGCAATCACTCCGGTGTATGAGGCCGGATAGAACGGTGTGGCGGTGTTATCATTGCCGCATGAAGCCACCATGGCAATTCCTGCTTCGTACGCCTCGCCCACCGCATCAGCTATTGAGGTGTCGCTGGAGTATAAACCGAAACTCATATTAAGCACATCGACACCGTCTTCAATCGCCTGGTAAATGGCCGATGATACATCGAAACTGCTTCCGACACCGTCGTCATCGAAAGCACGATACGGTATAACCCGGCAATTCGGGGCCACCAGCCTGATGATTCCGGTTACGAATGTCCCGTGTCCATAAGCGTCACCCGTTTCCTCGGCCGCACTGCTGTCATCATCGACATAATCGTATCCCATGTCGGCAAATGTACTGTCCAGGGTCGTATCGGAAGTAATACTGTCGATATAGATAAACAACGGATGGTAATACTCAACCCCGTTATCGATAATCCCGACCACCACATCCCGCCCGGTTGCCAGCATATTGGCCGAATCCGATCCGACATTGCCCTCACTCTGTTGCTCATAATAAGCACTCGGACTGGATCCTTCCAGGTAAATGGGATTGCTCTGATCGGGAAAAATATCACTTCCCTGGTTTACTTCGGGTAATGCTACCCGGTAATTGGGCCGGACCGATATAACCCCGGAATTATGCTTCAGGGCATCCCTGATTTCATCAAATGTATAATCACGGGGAAACGAGATGAGATATATATTTTTCTTACATGGATCGCTCTTCAGTACCCGGCCGTCAATATCACCTGCCAGATCATGTACCGACTTGGCGGCTTCAAGATTCACAATCGCTTGACCGGGAATGGCCGCCGGATGAATCTGGATTACATCTCTTTGGCCGGCCTCCCCGTTATGCCACGGAAAGGCGACCAGAGATACGAATAAAAATAACAACACCCCCAAAGCCGAAAATTTGATATTGCTCATGATTAGACTCTCCCTGCTAAATGCCAAGCAAAACGAATGAACTCCAAAACGCGGGATTATCGGTGATATCAATGATCCTGTTGACCGCATTTTGATAAGCACTGTAAACATTCCCCACTTTAGCCAGAGTCTTATAGAACTCTATCATAAAGAGCATACTCAGCTTATCAGAGACCGGCCATAACGATGCCAGAACGTGTTGACTTCCGGCCTGGTAAAATGCCTTGGCGAGACTGAAAGAATTGCCGTAGTAAAGACCGGGGGCGGCTGTCTGACATCCCGACAAAGTGACCAACCTGGCCCGTACACCAGATTCAAATAAATCGAACGGATAAAACGGCCCGTCACCCATCAGAATCATCGAAAACAACGGATTCTCCGATGATCGCGAGGCGTGCGCGGCTATGTGCACAAAACCATCAACCTCCTTCAATTCCTCCGATAAATTATGACAGCTGGCCGTCTTGTCTAAATACAGCCGGGATTTCTCAAACAATTTGTTGATCTCGTTTGCTTCCCTGTCAATCGACGGCAGTGAATCGGATGATACCGCAAAAATGGCATTCCTGGTCTTTACCATCCGATCATCGGAAACCAGCCGACGTTTCAAATCCCCCGGATTCACGAGAATCCGGATATCATATTTGTCTTTTAAATAAATCCCGGCCTCATCCCGCAGGGCAATCAGCGGAATTTGCCCGAAACTGCTGTCGGTAATAGCGATTACTTTGCGGCCGGAAAGATAAGACTCTACCGGTCGGAATATCCTGCGATAAAGCAACTCCAGATAATAATCGGCAATCTGCCGGGTGCGATCGACATCTCGTAATCCAAAAACCGATTTCTCAAAAATGAAATGAAGCTTGCGAAGCATTACTTCCAATTCCTCACGAGTGATATCGAACCTGACAAAATCGATCTTATCGGCTGCGGCGCAAAAAGCCCCCGACATCGCTCCCGAAGAAAAGAAACTGACCATTGTCTCGTCTTTCTGCAATAACCGGCGGGGATCAAATTCCGCGGATGTCTTCCGCCTGACCTTTTTTTCATCGGGATACAGACTGGCTCTTATTTTACGCTCGTTATACCACAATTTCTGTTCGATTGAATAGTAGGTGGCCATATTTCCGGAACTGCGTTGTTCACCGGGCGCGGTTTGACTGAGCCGTTTCAGGGCGGCCCGGAGCCGATCGCGTTTCTCCAGGAGTTCAGCGGGAACCTCCGCCTGAATCTTTTTTTCAAAAGCCGATTTTTGATTGACCAGCTCGATCCCCTTCAGACTGGTAATGAACGATTCGCGCGTCCGTCCCAGCCGCAAAAGACATTCGACCGCCATTCGGTAACAATCATATTTGTCTGTCATGAAGAAAAATCGAATTTCATCGGGGTAAAGGCCGGATAACATTTTCTCCACCTCCGTTATGGCCTTTTTAAACATGGCATATGCCTTATCATATTGACCGGCGGTATAATAGCCCTGGCCGAGCGGATAATAGAGATTGTATTTCTGGTAACTCAACAGACGCATTTTCAGAAGACGTTTCGACACCCGATCTGCCCGGGCCATATCGCCGGAGCATTGATACGCCTCGACCATCGTGATCTCGGCGTCTATCCGCCTTACCTCGTCACCACTCCTCCGAAAATAACTCCTGGCTTCCGTCGCCGACTTGATGGCCGGACCATACTTCCCCTCGGCCTGATAAAGACGACTTTCGGCAATACTGACCATCCCCAGCCATAACACATTTCGCTCTTCCTCAAAAACCCTGACAGCCTGTTTCAACATCCGGGAAGCCCGATCATAATCGCCCACCCGGATCAGGGCGTCGGCCGCGAAATAATATGTCTTGGCCATTTCATAGGGCATACCATACTTCTTCAAGCGGGGGATCAACGTCTCGGCCAGAAGTATAGCCGAACCATACTGATTCAATTTGGCGTTTATTTCAACCAGGTCGAGAAGTAAAATCACCGATGGCCGGACTGAACCAAGCTGCTCCATGCGATCGTTGGTTCGCTCGAACATGGTCAAAGACTCGGTGTAGCGATTTCCCAGATACAATAGGTAGGCCAGGGCCGATTCCGCCCTTAATACGGAAATTTCCATACCTGCTTCATGATACAACGCCGCGGCACACCGGTATAATGTTTCGGCTTTTCTGATCTGGTTCAGGTTGGCATAAACATTGGCCCGATTGAACTCGGTTATGGCCAGCTGATACCCGCCGGTTTTAACGAAAATTTTCCTGGCCCGGTTGTAATACCTGAGTGCCATGGGATTGTTATCCATGCGATGATAAATATTTCCGATATTGACCAAAACCTGCCCGGCGTCTTCAATAAATCTCTTCCGTCGAAAGAACCGCAGGGCCATCCGCCCGATTCTCAGAGATTCGTCATACTGCCCCAGATAATTGTAAACATCGATCAATCCCTTGTTGAGCCGCGCCACGGCTTCCGTATTGCCCGCTTTCTCATGCATCTCCCGGGCCCGGAGGTAATATTTCAGGGCCGCCCGGTAATTGGCTTTGAAATTATTGTACCGCCCGATTATCTGATATAACCGCGGTTTGTATTGCTGCGGCAGGTACTTAAAAATCTGTTTGGCATCATCCACACACTCACCCATCTTTTTCATATCAGCCTTGATAATGTGATTAAGGCTGATATCAACGTCAGTCAGAAATTTGGCGATATCACCGCCATGTTTCCTGGTGATATAACGCTCCAGGACCTGCCTGTTTCTGAATTTGTGAAACTGCCCGATACTTATCATAATTCGAATGTTACAGCGCCGATTTTCTTATCGCCGGACATTAAATTGAGAGTATAATTCCCGATCGGTATCCGCGCGAAACGAAAGAGGTTGTACCGATCGGCCTCTGATTCAATAACCGCCTTTTTTGATTTAAGTTTCACTCCGGTCACCCGGCTTTCTTCCGATCCGGTTATCTGACCGATTAGTTCATATGAATCGGTTGTTACCGGGTAAAGAGATATATCAAGATCAAATCGACCGACCTTGTATGTTAACCTGCGATTATCAATCCTGGCCGGTCTGACTCCCTGGGGGAGAGGGAGAACTTTGGAATCATAAACATTAATTCCATAACTGAAGGTCTTTTCCTTCAGACTACGGCGATAATCATTGAAAACTCTTCTGGCCAGTTCCAGGGCCGAAACCCGAATCTGGCTCCAATCCGTCCCGCTTCCCTCGGAGTGAAGCTCCCGGATAATATCAAAAGTCTCTTTCAGGCACTTATCGGATGCCAGTCGCCTGCAAAGATCGTCTTCTTCCGAGGCGGAAAGTTCCCCGGCCAGATACTTGTAGAGAACCTCATCATTCATATAATCATTCTGCATTTCAATCCCCCGTATTACTGCTTAATCTGTCCCCCGATCCTTCACCGTCAATTATCCCCCGCTGTTTTAGCATTCCGCGAAGACGGGCAATTATCCGGCCCCGCATCGGGCCGATCGATGATTTGGGAATCCCGAGCGTCCGGGAAATCTCCCGGTAATCGAGCTTGCGCCGGTCAAAAAATAAAAGCTGGATTAGCCGGAATTCCTGATCCGGCAGAGTCACTATCGCCTCCCACAAAGCATCGCTGTCCAGCTTGGCTTCCAGTATCTCGTCGGGCTGATCCCGTCGGGAATCATATAATTCATACGCCACCGGATTTACCAAACGCTTGAATAACCGCTCCTTCCGATATAATGACAGGATTTCATTTCTGGTTATCGAAGCGACATAACTCATTATTTTCTCCGGTGACCTGATATTTTTCAGATTATCCAGAAGTTTCAGACTGACCTGTCCGTAAATCTCAAAAATCTCCTGATGAGATAATTTCATCTTCCGGCAGATCAGAAAAACCTCAAGATGGACTCGATCAATTAGTTTTATCCAGGCCTGTTCGTCGCCATCCTGACATCGTCTAACCAATGATGCTAAATCAATGATGCTGTTCTTACTCACTTGGTTATGCGCAAAATAAATCGTTTGGATTGATTCGGTTTGGGGGATACCTCCTCTGCCATAAGCCCGATCCGGTCCCGATTCCACCCGGCTTCTACCGATGGCCCGAAGATATCAATCACCTGCTTTTACAATCAATCACCTCTCTGCCTTAAGACATCCTTTGGATGCCGGTGTTATTTCGTAAAATCGACCAATTTATTATTATTTCCATATTCTGCCCGCAATAATTAATATCCGCTTTTAGCACACTCAATCAAGTTTTCGGCCAAAATCGAATTATCTCGAAAATTGATAATCATATACTCGTAACCGCCGAAAATTCCGATTGTTCGTCTACACCCGCACCCAACGGCCCACAAAACATTTTACAGATCACAATGGATTAATAAACAGGATGTGACTATAGTGAAATTTCTTCAAAATACGGAAATTAACTACCTCCCCCGCCCCCTTGCTCCTCTGCCCCCCCTGTCCAAGTCGCTTCCTGATACAACTCAATGCCTTTGTGACCTCCACCACTATGACCAATAGCGTCCCGATAAAATACAAGAAAACTGAAAAAATTCAGACATCCGGCCCTTTTGTCTGAATCCAGGGAAATTGTTGTTTAAACAGGATACGGCCGGAAATTCATGTGTCTTGTAATATACATTTGGACAACAAGATAGGCTGGCGCGGAAGACGGGGCTACTCGTTCTGATATTTTTTCATTTTTTTGTAAAGATGTGATCTCTCCAATCCCAGACGACGGGCGGCCTCAGTTATATTACCGCCGTGACGCTCGATTGCCGATTGAATAAAATCCCGTTCAAAATCAGCTGCCGCCTCTTTTAGGGTCATCGGACGATCCTCCCGGTAATGCGGTAAAAGCGGCGAAATATCCTTAGCCTCGATTAACGACCGGGGACAATAAATATTAATCCGCTCCATCAGGTTTTTCAATTCCCGGATGTTACCCGGAAAAGGAAATCCCATAAGAAGTTGCAGTGCCGAATCGGACACTTCCTTTTTTGCCGACCCGGTTTCGGAAGCGAATTTATCAAGGAAATAGCCGGCCAGAAGCGGAATATCGTTGCGCCGTTCTCTAAGTGGAACAATCCGAAATTGAACCACATTAAGCCGATAAAGTAAATCCTGACGGAATTTATCCTCAGCCACCAGCTTATCGAGATCCTTATTGGAAGCGGCGATTATATTGCAGTCGAAAACGAGTGGTTTATCGGCTCCGACCGGGGTTATTTCGCCGGTTTCGATAGCCCGGAGGATTTTGGCCTGGGCCTCGGGCGACATCTCACTTATCTCATCCAGGAAAATCGAGCCCCCGGAAGCCTCCAGAAAACGGCCCTTGCGCGGTTTTCCGGCCCCGGTATAAGCCCCCTTGATATGCCCGAAAAGTTCCGATTCGACCAGTTCGGACGGCAAGGCGGCGCAATTGACCGCCACAAAGGGACCATCAGGATGTCGTCCATGGCGGTGAATCAAATGAGCCACCAGTTCTTTGCCGGTTCCGTTCTCCCCCAGGATTAAAAAACGCGATGCTTTCGGGGCCGATAAAGTAATCTCCTCTTTCAATTTCCTGATCGCCGTCGACTCTCCGATAAATTCGCCGTACACCCGCAGGCTGAGACGATCTTTCTCATTCCTGAGAATCATGGACCGGCCGACATTGTCAATGGTGATCAGGACCCGGTCAAGCGATAGCGGTTTTTCGATAAAATCATAAGCTCCGGCCCGGATGGCCTCGACCGCCATATCGATGTCGGCCTGCCCCGAAATCATAACCACCGCCTGATTTTGTCTCTGCGGCCTGATTTCCTTGAGAAGATCGATTCCGTTACCATCGGGCAGCATCACATCAAGCAGGATCAGATCGAATTCAGCAGTATAAAACTTCTTCCCCTCAGTATAATTTTCGGCCGTGACTGTCTCATGCCCTCGTCTTTCCAGGGCCGCCTTGAGCGAGGAGCGAATCCCCGGCTCATCGTCGATAATCAATATCTTAGCCATCGTTTCGGGGCAGTTCAATTAATACCCCGGCCCCTCCTTCCGCCCGGCTGTAAATTTCGATCCGGCCGCCGTGATCGTGCACAATTCTCTGGCAAATCACCAGTCCCAATCCCGAACCATCTTTTTTGGTGGACACGTACGGCTGAAAATTCTGGGCGAGAATTTTATCGCCGAAACCGGGTCCGCTATCCTCGACCCTGAAAACGATTCCTTCCCCGTTATCGGTAATAGTGACCGTCACGTTCGTTTCCGGACCGCTCTCCAGTCCGTTCTTGATCAAATTGACCAGAACCTGCCGGATAGCCTCCGGGTCAAAGCGGCAGGCCTTATTTCCGACTTCATTATGGATAGTCAAACGCCGGGATTCAATATCATGCTGATATAATTTCTCCAGGCTTTCGATAAGTTTGTTCACCCGGACATCTTTTATCGCCGGAGCGCTCATCCGCGCAAAATCGACAAATTCGTTTAAAAGTTTTATCAGGCGGTGTATTTCATTCTTGATAGTTGCCGTCGTCTCCTCAAGAGTTCGGTCGAAATCGGGTAATTTCTCATGGTACGATCGCCGGAGATCATCAACCGAGATTTCAATCGGGGTCAGCGGATTTTTTATCTCGTGAGCCACTTTCTGGCCCATTGTTTTCCAGGCGGCGATTTTCTCGGTAACGGCCAGCTCTCTCCTGAGATTTTTGAGATTGGCCATCATGGTACTGATCGAATCGGCCAGTTCCGAAAATTCCCCTTCCTCGTACGCCATCACCGGTGTGGTAAAATCCCCCCGGGCCGCTCGCGCTGTGGCTGTTATCAGATTATCTATCTCCCGCTTGGCCCGCCCGGTGATATACATTCCCAGAAGGATCGCGATCACGACCGCTCCCAGGGCTACCAGCCCGGTAGCGGTTAAAAGCGAACTGACCAGCGGCCGTTCTCCGCCGAATTTGAGAGTATGCACCAGAAAAAATCCCGAGTTGCCACCGCCCGCCATTAAAAAATAATAGGCACCATCCTTTTCATACAAGCGGCCTTTGTCCATACTCCCAAATCCCATAACTGCCGGCATTTCCTCATCCTCGAAATACAGCCTAACCTCACCCGGCATCAACCCTCCCGCCAGATTGCGGAATTCCTCGTCAAGATACCGTCCGGTATACATCAGGATATTTTTATCGATCGGCAATATATAAGCCAGCGCCGCATGAACCCCGCTGATATCGTATTCCACCGTTTCCGCCAGGCCGCTGTCAATCCGGTTATTTTCATGCACCGGTCGTCCCAAAAGCCCCGGTCGATGAGCGCTGGCCAGCACCACGCCGTTGGAATCGATCATCTCCAGAAAATCGAAACCGGTCATTCCGGTGGTGATATCGGCCCGCGAAGCCCGGTTCGATTTGATCATGACAGCCGCCTTTTTAATAAACTCCGATTGTCCCAGATCAATCACCCGATCCTCGAATTCCCGGCCGAAGGCGTCCATGAAACGAGACGACCGTTCCAGGGCCCCTGCGGCGGTATTCTGATCAGCCGATTCCAGTTGCCGAACGGAACGAAAATAGATGACCGACATGATTAAAAGCGGCGGAACCAGCGCGATTAATATCAGGTAAATGCGGATACGGCCGGTGAAGGTCATGGCTGTCTCTCTTTCTGGTTCGCCATCGGTTTGATCAGGTACAGCGGCCGCAAGTCAATAGATCCGTCTTCATCGAATCGTCCTCCCTTAAGATAATCCTGACCCACAAAATATAACGACGGACGGTACAGCGGGAAAAGACCGAAATCCTCTTTGAATCCCCGGTCAGCCAGATGAAAATAATACTCCCGCCCCGATTGGCTGTTGGCCAGACGGCCCAGCTCGATATAATTGCCGATAACCTTGATATTCTCCTTTGATGTTTTATCCGAGATTCCGCCTGCCCCGATTAGTCCCAGTGCCGATTGCATCCCCGATTCGCTTTTCCCGCTCAGCATCGGAATAAACATCACGATCATATCGTAATCATCACGCCCGAATGCGATCTCGGTTTTAATCCGGTCGCGGGACAAAACATCGGCGAAATACTCCGCTGTCTTAAGCAGTTTCGGATCGGCCGCCGCGATTTTCAGTTTCCGGGGGCGTTTGTCCAGGACCGTCAGAAGAACCTCTCCCTTTTCCGGGTCATACTCGTAAAAACGGTCGCATCCGGAATCCGAAGGATACAGGCAGTTGCACGGCTCCAGCCCGTCACCGTCGAATAGTATCTCCGGATTCTTCGGGTTATACCGATAGTACAATGAAGTCGTCAGCAAGCCCTTGTCATTGGCCGCCCTGGAAATATCCGGGGCCAGGACCGCAATATAAGGCGCCGGGGCGCTGATTGCTTTATATCTCTTCCCGGGTGCATCATAGTTGCGGTACGACACGAAAGCCTCGATCTCCCCGGTCTCGAAAGCGATCAGCATCTCGGTGTAATTGCCGTACTTCTTTATAACCAGACGGTTGCCGGAATTGGTTGCTGAAATCGTAGAATCGGCCGCCGATGAATCCGGCGGAAACAGCATCGGGAATTTGTCCCCGCCGTACAATTTCGGAAATTCGCTGATCCCGATCGTAATGGTCGCGCCGGTATCGATCTCGGCGGTCTCGATCACCGCCCGGCATAGCCCGATCTCGACCGTATCGAATATCCCCCCGGTCGGATAGCTGTAAGAAACGCCGATCATGGAATGCTCGATCAATCCCCGGTAAATCAGGCTGTCACCCTTATAGATCAAAAAAAGATGGCCGGGATAAAGATCCGCCTCCTCGCCATAGGGGAAATAAAGACGGTCCAGCTTATACTGCAAAATCGGGCCGATCACCTCGGCTGTCCCGAAGGCCGCCAGAAGCCCGACCAGAATCAGGCCGTATACTATTATATATATATTCGGATGTCGCATCATAATTCACCGGATTATACAATTAACTCGGCCGCATAATATTATACAAGCCTTTTTTGATTATCGGCCCTTATGTGTCAAAAATGACACATTTAACCCGTTGATTTTCATAGCCTCTCTTAATTCAATCTGAAATCTGTGTCAAAATTGACACAAAAAGGCATTTGAAAAACCCGCCATAAGCCAGTTATATTATTACACGACAACAAGATAATAAAGATGGCATGGCCCTTGATATGTAATCAAACCGGAAGAAATGAAAAACCGGAAAAAACCTTAAAATTAAAGGAGGACACCATGTCACACAAAATTTTCAAAACCGCCATCACGGGTCTTTTGATCCTGACCGCCGCCGCTTTTATCGGATGTAGCGGCGATGATGACAACATCAAAACCTCGGCCGTCAACCAGGTTGTGGCCGATATTTCCGATTCCATCGCCGAGAAAGTGGTCGATGCCGCTTTTGCCTCGGCCGTTCCCGAACCAACCCTGCTCTCCGGGAAGCACCAGGGCGCCATCATGGATATCGCTGATCTGCTGATTGTCGATTCGGTCGCCTATGCCGTGTTCGATGGCGGCTTGATCGTTTATGATTTCAAAATCGACACTTTCCAGACCATCAGTAGCGGCGAAAAAATCAACGCCATCGCCATGCATGACGGGCAGATCTATGTCGGCGGTAAAAACCTGTTTATCGTTCATGATAACGGCCTCGAAACGGTGGCACTCAAGTTCGAATCCGAAATCAAGGCCCTCCACTCTTTCAACGGGCAGTTGATGATCGGCACCGGCCAGGGATTGTATGTCCGTTCCGCCGACAACTACGATGTCGTCCGCGAGGATATCGACGTCCGCGCCATGGTGACCGATGAAAGCGGGCTGTGGGTCGGTACCAATGGCCAGAGCATGTACCGGATGGAAGGCGGCCAATTCAAAAAGAGATTCCTGCTTCGTGACAGCACCATCTTCGACAAGGTCAACACTCTCGACTTCAACAACGGCTATGTTTATGTCGGGACCGATGAGGCGCTGTATATCTTCGATGGCGGCGCCTGGGAAACCCTGACTATCGAAGACGGTTTGCCGTCGAACACCATCCGTGATATCGATGCTTCGGGCTGGGTGATCTATGTCGCCACCGAGGCCGGGGTGATCGCCTATTACAACGGGGATTTCATGCCGGCCCGCAGGCTCGAGGATAAAGTCGTCAACAGCGTGCAAAAATTTCATGGAAAACTGATCGTTGGGACAGACAGCGAGGGGCTTCTCATGAAATCGGGGGCTTTTCTGAAAACACTGGTGGGGCCGAATGATGGGGGCGATGAGCCGGTCCGGCCGGCCGATGAGGCTTTCACCATGTTTAACAACTGATTCACTCAACTCACTCACTGGGGGGGATTCTTACTTACCGAAAACCCTCCGGGCCTCCCCGGCCCGGGGGGTTGCTTGTATTATCGATCCTGATCAAACAAAGAGCGGCTTCTTTTTCAGATAAATAAAATATTCCGGTGGCGCACCCCTTGGGGTGCGAGCCTGTTCGCCGAGACTGATTTCGTGAGTGGCCGCCGAGTAGGTAATGATAGGTAATGCGCCCCGCGCTCCTGACTATTAATTACTTGCAAATTCGCCTGTCTCCAATTTCGCGGGCGGCAGACGCCTTCGTCTGCCCGGCATTGAATCATTCCCACCCCTTTCATATCATTAACATTCGGTTTTTTGTCATTCCGGAAAAAACCTGTCATTCCCGCTTCTTTTCATGTCATTCCCGACCCGATCGGGAATCCATCTTAATTATCCCCTCTTGAGAGGGGTGGATCCGCCGGAGGCATTTATGCCGCAGGCGGAGACGGGGTGTGTTATCCAACCCGCTTTACACGCCCCCAAATCCCCTCTCGAGAGGGGACTTTGAACCATATTGTCGGCGGCAGACGCCTTCGTCTGCCCCGTTTGATTTAACAAAATGCATGGCTGAGTAGCTCAAAGCCTTGCACTCCTTATTATTTCTATTTTT
>JAFGTT010000007.1 GCA_016933955.1 Candidatus Zixiibacteriota bacterium | reverse complement strand
TGTCCGGCGAATCTCACGATTGAGTGTGATGAGTCGACTGACCCATCGAATACCGGCACGGCCACCGCGACGGATAATTGCGACTCTACCCCAATAATAACTTATTCTGACAGCCGCAGTGGAGGGGTCATCACGCGAACCTGGACGGCGACCGATGCCTGCGGCAACAGCGCCACCTGCCAGCAGGTGATCACTATCGACGACACCACTACTCCTGTAATCAGTTGTCCGGGCAATATTACGATTGAGTGTGACGAATCAACTGATCCGGCCAATACCGGGTCAGCGACTGCGACCGATAACTGCGACAGCTCGCCGGTGATTACCTACGCTGATAGTGAAACAGCCGGAAGTTGTCCTCAGGAGAAGACAATTACCCGGACCTGGACGGCGACCGATGAAAACAACAACAGCTCACAATGCCAGCAGATTATTACTGTGAGCGATAATACTTCGCCGACGATTTCCTGTCCGGACGATTATATTATTGAATGTTACGGTTCCTCAGATCCCTCGATCACAGGTTATGCCACTGCGGCCGATAATTGCGATACAGCTCCGACTGTGACCTATTCCGATGCGGTCGTCGGCGATATTATTACCCGGACCTGGACGGCGACCGATGCCTGCGGCAATAACTCGCAGTGTATTCAGCATATAACCTTCGCTGAAAATAATCCGCCGATAGCCACCTGTCCCGGTGATGCCGAAATATTCGTGTGTGAACTCGATGAAATATGCCTGCCGGGATTTTCCTGCAGTGATCCCGATGATAATCTGGCCTCCTGCGAAGCCATCGGCGGAACGCTGAATGCCGGCATGATCTGTTTCACTCCGGTGCCGGGTGTCAATCAGTTGACTCTGATAGCTACCGATGACTGCGGTCTGGCTGATTCCTGCGTGACCAATATCACGGTAACCGTTAACACTCCGCCGGTGGCCGGTTGCCCGGATGATCAGGAGATATCAGTTTGCAGCCTTGAGGAGATCTGTATCTCTGGATTCAGTTGCAGTGATGTCGATGATAATCTGGCGACCTGCAGTGTCAACAAGGGGACTCTAAATGGCAACACCGTTTGTTTTGTCCCCACAGCGGGCAATAATACCATCCGGCTTATAGCGACTGATTCCTGCGGAGCGGCTGATACTTCGTCAGTCACGATTAACGTAACCCTCAATAATCCGCCGGAAGTGACATGTCCCGGTTTAACCACCGTGAAGCTGACTGAATTCCCGGCCGAGGTATGTGTTTCAGGGTTTGCTTTCAGTGATCCCGATGGAAATCTGGCCGGTTATGAGGTCGAGGGCGGTGTCCTGTCTGGCAATGAGGTTTGTTTCACAGCATCGGATGAAGGCATTTATGCCATAACTCTGACGGCCACCGATGATTGCGGGGCCGAAGCCTATTGTGTCACGGATGTCTTTGTCAAACGCCTGACAGTATGCCCGATTGTTAAAATCGAGAAAACCCACAATACTCACCAGGGGCAGTATGAGAATGTCTCAATTACGGTGGAGAATTCGTCCTACCCAATAGGCGGTTTTGATTTCCTGATTGCTTATGATAACTCGGCTCTGACAGCCGCGGGAGCTTATGCCGGTCAGTGGCTCGAGGATTGCGATTGGGAATATTTCACCTATCGATTCGGATCTAATGGTAATTGCGGCGATGCCTGCCCATCGGGCCTTTTGCGGATAATAGCCATGGCCGAGTCGAATGATGGTGGCAACCACCCGGATTGTTATGGACCGCCCGACGCCGATGTTTATGAACTGGCCCGGATACAATTCCTGGTAACCAATGACTTGAATATGAATTGCCAGTATGTTCCCATCTACTTCTTCTGGGATAATTGCGGCGACAATACATTCTCCTCGCAGGAGGGTGATTACCTCTATATTGACAATCGAATCTACAACTTTGAAGGTGGTTTGATCTGGGATGAAGAGGACGAAACTAATTATCCCGAGTCATCACGGATACCGTTTGTCGGCGCTCCGGATAATTGTCTCAATCCCGATCCGGAAAAACCGAGCGCCATCAGGTGTATAGAATTCGTCTATGGAGGTATCGATATTATCTGCCGGGATAGCATTGATGCTCCGGGTGATGTCAATCTTAACGGTATTCCCAATGAAATCGGGGATGCCATTGTCTTTACCAACTACTTTATCTTCAGTTTGTCGGCTTTCACGATCAATGTCGATGGTCAGAGTGCGGCAACTGATGTTAACTATGACGGGGCCATGCTGACGGTTGCTGATCTGGTTTATCTGATACGTACCATAGTCGGCGATAACAGCCCGGTTCCCAAAATAGCGCCTGACATCAACGCCGAGTTTGTCAGTAGCGGTAGTGTCATTACCGTCAACAGGGATTTGGGCGCCGTTCATCTGGTTCTGGAAGGCCGGGCCGAAATTCAACCGGGACATGATGCGGCTCATATGGATATAATCTCGTCCTATGACGGTATCAATACCAATGTCCTGATATACAGCTTCGAAAAGGGATTCACGTGCAGTGGAGAAATCCTGCAAACCGAGGCAGGGATTGTTTCGGCGGAGGCCGCCGATTACCATGGCAACCAGTATGCCGTCAAGATAATTCCCAACAATTTTGCTCTGACATGCTATCCCAACCCGTTCAATCCGATCACCATGATTGAATTGAATCTCCCGTCCAGTTCAGAATGGAAAATCGAAGTTTACAATGTCACCGGACAGAGGGTGGCGAACTTCGAAGGTTCATCCGAGGCGGGCAAGGTTCGGGTTGAATGGGATGCCTCTGATTTCGCATCGGGAATTTACCTGTACAAAGCCGAAGCCGGAAACTACCGGATGACCCGCAAAATGGCTTTGATAAAATAACCGGTGTAATATCCGGTAAAAAGAGAAGGCCCTGAAATCTCAGGGCCTTTTTATTTGAGGCAATTCTCCGCCGTCTTCCTAATTACGTTAAATCATATTTTAAGCTGTCTTTTGGCCAGTTCACGATACAGGGGGGATTTTTCCAGTAATTCCTCGTGACTTCCCTGGTCGATAATACGTCCCCGGTCAATGACTATTATCCGGTCGGCGTGCTGGATAGTCGAGAGGCGATGCGCTATAATTATGGCGGTTTTATCCTTGAGAATATTCTGGAGAGCCTCCTGAATTAACTCCTCGGAACGCGAGTCGAGAGCGGAAGTGGCTTCATCGAGAATCAGAATAGCCGGATCGGGCAGAATAGCCCTGGCCAGGCAGATACGTTGTTTTTCTCCGCCCGAAATAGTCACCCCTCGTTCGCCCACCTCGGTTTCATAGCCGTCAGGAAGGCTCATAATAAAGTCATGAATATTGGCCACTATGGCCGCCTTTTTCACTTCATCGGGATTTCGATCGGGATTGGAATAAGCGATATTATTGAATATCGTTGTCTTAAACAACAACGGTTCCTGATCCACCAGGGTTATATTGCGGCGAAGCGATTCCAGAGATATGCGGCGCATATCAATCCCATCCAGAGATATTGTTCCCGCATCAGGATCATAGAAACGAGCAATCAGATTAACAAGGGTTGTTTTCCCGGAACCGGAGGGGCCGACCACGGCGATTTTTTCTCTCGCGGCAATTTTAAGAGAAAAATGTTCCAGACCAAAACCATTGTCCTGGTAATGGAACCTTATACTATCAATGCCAATGGCTCCCCGGGACTTTTGCAGTATAATCGGATTGTTATGTTCAATTACAGCCGGAGGAATATCGAGATATTCGAATAACCGATCAACCGAGGCCATGGCTGATTTTATTTCTATGTGCAAAGAGGCCAGGCTTTGAACCGGAGTGTACAAGTAGGAGAGAAGCATATAGAAAGCCATCAGGGTTCCCAGTTTCATTGTTCCCCCGGCAATAAGATAGGTGCCCCATGAGAGGACAACTATCGGCCCGATCATGTTGACGAAATTCACAAGATTGGCCGACAGTGAAATGGTGACGCTGTTTTTAACATAAAGCGCCGTCAGCCCCGATAGGATTTTATCCATTTTCTTCTGTTCGGCTGATTCCTGTCCAAAGGCTTTAATGGTCTTGATCGAAACCAGTGATTCCTGGAGACGGGCGGAAAATGACGCAATGGTTTCCTGGAGTTTTTTGCTGATCCGATGCAATCGGATTCCGAATTTGTTGGCCAGCAGAATTGTAAGCGGAAGGGGAATTATGGCAACCAAAGTGAGAATCCAATTGGTGCTTAACAGATAGACCATAATGGCCGTCAGCATGAAAATGTTGGTCAGAAAAATGAGTAAAGTCGAGGTTAACAGACTCTGGATGCGATTCACATCGGAAATGGTTCGGGACATGATTTCCCCGACCTGATGGGACTGGTGAAATTTGAGAGAAAGACGCTCCAGGTGGCCGAATAACTGCGACCGCAGGTCGGCGATAATATTGGCTCCGATATATCCGGCCAGATAATCCCGGGCCCAGGAAAAAATAATCTGGGCGAAATAAATCCCGCCCAGGACTAATCCGAAATATACTACCGGTTTGATCCTGATACCATTGTCGGCGCCGGCGATCAGACCCGGTATTAAATCATCGATGAGGTATTTAACAGCCACCGGCAAGGCCAGGGCCAGGGTGGCCAGGACTGCCATGACCAGAAAGGTCAGAAGCTCTAAATGCCAGTACGGTCTAAGATAGTCCCAGAGCCTTTTTACTTTCTTCGTATCGAGCGTCATTTTTCCAATCCTGGCGATATTTGTTGGCGGCAAACCGGAAAGCCCGGGGAGAGAGCGTGGTTTTGAATTTCTCTTCGCGCTCGGCAATCATCCGACGCCACATATCCGTGTCATTACCCTCCAGGTCCGTGGATGGGATGAATTTCAGGCTGTTTTCATACTGGTCGGTCGTTCCTTTCCACCAGTCGGTGCTGATAAAACGACTGCCGAATTTATCGCAATAGAATTCCATGTTGCGATCAAGTTCGCATCCCGGGAAATGCATATAGCCATGCGGGGCCCAGATAAGGGTACTATCCCGGCGTTCCAGTTCATGATCTATAAAATCGAACGTTTCCCGAAGTGTTTGCCTGGTTTCTCCGGGATGGTTGAATATCAGGTTGGCGCGATGGAGGATATCATGCTCGGAGAGCATCCGGCTGATATCGCTGAACCTGTCAAGAAACCGGCGCGGTTGTCTGGTTTTTTTCATCAATGACAACATATCGGCACTGCCGCTTTCGATTCCGAATTGCACTTCGACCTTAAGACCGCATAACATCTTGATATCTTCGGCATCAAGATACTCCGGCCGGGTTTCAAAAATCAACCAGTATTCGGGCTTGAGTTTCTCCAGTAGTTTCAGAAATTCTTTTCGCCATGAGGTTCTCATGCCGAAACAGGCATCGGAAATGGCAATGGAATAGGCTTTAAACCGATTAGCCGCGGTCTGGAGAATATTTATTGCCGTTTCGGGAGGATAGGCCCGCCATTTGCGTTCTTTAAGGGGTTCCATGCAGAAAGTACATCCGAAGGGGCAGCCACGGGATAAATAAAGGTACAGACTCGGAATACCATCGGGGAAGTGAGTGCTGACAAATCCATCCAGCAGGGTCCAATCGTAATCAACGAATTGCTCCCCGGGCAAGGTTTTGCAGGGAGCAATAACGGTCCCGGCGGGGCGGCCGGAATGGCCAAAATCGTCCGCAATATCCTTCAGTGTTAACTCGCCCTCGCCCAGTAATACATAGTCCACGACTTTATCATCGGTGATAAAGTCCTGCGGCCGGGCCGAGGGATGATAACCCCCGACGACAATCAGTCGATCCGGATATAACTCCCGGCAGATTCGGGCGGTAACCAGGGTGGCCTGATAAGATAAACTGGTCCAGCAGGATATGGCCAGGATGTCAAATTCCCGTTCCTCCAAAAATTTCCTTACCTGACGGGTGTACCTTTTAACCTGAAGCTCGGAATTGGCTCGACCGATACTAATTTCAAAATCAGCATACTCAACCGGGAAATATCGGGCCAAATACGAGGCCAGAAGCAACTGTGAGGTCTTCAACTCCAACCTGCTCATATAATTGGGATAATAAAAGCAGGACGGATAGACCATCAGGATGGATGGTTTTTTTCCGGCTATCACCGATATTTTCCTTCGCTGTCTAATCCGCGGCCGCTTCGACCGGTTCAAAATCAGCAAGAATATCCCGAATCAATTGGGTCTCCCGCGGTTTAATGCCCTGTTTTTTCTCGATCCGGTAAATGCAGTACGGATTATTGGCCCGGCTTCCGGTGGCCGCAAAGGAAGTCGTAGTACACCCACCCCGACAAAGCGGCAGGTACCGGCAATCATGGCATTCCCCATCGGCTGTTTCCCGGGTAAATTGGCGATTGTAAGCGAAGCCCTCGGGATTATTCCAGATATCTTTAAATGAGGAATCGCGGATATTGCCTTCCACGAAGTCTTCCGGCATCGAGAGACAACCCTTGACCGTGCCATCGGATTCGACCCCGGCAATCCGGGTTCCGGCGAAACATCCGAAATAGGGCATATCATCCCACAATTCAGTGCCGCGACAGCCAAAATAGCCGATATTCTCGCCGACACTGATATGAATTCGATTGTCCTTTTTGTATTCGATCAACTTGTCGATAAAGCGGGGCAGCATTTCGACGGTCATGACCTCATTTTTGCTCTCCTGCATCCGACCTGTCCCGGTCACCATCTGTATCCGCCATCGTTTACAGCCGATTTCAAGGAGTTTATCACGAATTTGATCGAGTTCATGGAAATTCAGAGTTGAAATACTGCTGACGGCAGTATGCGCGATGGTCCCGTTATCGCAGATCATTTTAAGGGCATTGATCGCCCTCTCCCAGCTGTTTTTGCGGCGTCGGATTTTGTCATGCGTTTCCTGCATGCCATCGAGACTGACCCCGACCCGATCAATTTTCAAAGCCGCGAAATCATTGACTATTTCCTGGGTGACAATATAGCCATTGGTTATCAACAGGCACTGGACGCCGCGGGATTTGACTTTTCGCGCCAGCTCCCGCCAATCTTTTCTTAACATCGGTTCCCCACCGGACAGGGTAATCTGGGTCGCTCCCAGATCAGCCAGTTCGTCGATAAGATGCATCGCTTCTTCGGTGGTCAACTCATTCTCTCGTTTCTTTCCCGCCGCGGTACCGCAATGGATGCAGTTCATATTACAGGCGAAGGTAATTTCCCAGACCACGGCCCGGGGAATAAATTCGAAATCGCTCATGGTTTATGACTCCTTTATCTCAGCTGTTTTTTGTTTTTTCTGCTGTTGTTTGGATAGGGCTATTATCTCCAGCATCTGGGGGAGATTATGCCGCCAGGATTCGCACAATTGTTCACCGCTCAGATTTCGATCAACCCGGCGAGCCGGGCAACCACCCATACAGATAGGCAGAATATCGCATGATTGGCACATTTCATCCTTGAAAGGATTGAGTCCGAAAATGCGCCTGAAATTGGGGTGATCATAATCGATTTCATTACGGATATTGCCGAAACTCAGTTTTTTGTCTCCGACCTGACAGAAACATTTATATAAATCACCGTCGGCATCGACAATAAAGCAATTGACATTCTGAGTCAGGCAGGCAACTGAGATCGGCATGGGAAGTTTTTCAATACTGAAACCTTCCTCATGAAGCAAACGGTAATATTCGATTTCTGCCTTCGAAAATTCAAGACTGCTATAACAGCCTTCGGCGATATTGACGCAGACATTGGACCACGGTTCCAGCATCCCGAAGTAAAGGCCGATTTTATCCCGAAGACCGTTATCATTCAATTCTTCAAGCAATTCCGACAAAACCTGCCCGTTGAAATTCTTGTCAATATTCACTCTCAGCCCGACCGCCAGCTTGGTTGAGGCGTATTTAATATTTTGCAGAATGGTGTCGTAAGATCCTCGGCCATTTTTGAGGGGCCGGTTTTCATCATGCACCCGGCGCGGACCGTCAAGTGTGATCTGCAAACTGGAAACGCGAAGTTTTACCAGTTTATCAACATTTTCCGGGGTCAGGAGATAGCCATTGGTAATCATCGATGAGGCATAACGGACTTTATATTCTCGGGCCAGATCCAGTACCGACTCGGTTATATCCTCGATTATATTCAAAGCCAAAAGCGGCTCGCCGCCATACCAGGCAATATCTACAAAATCAAGATTTCGAGCCTGTTTTTCGATAAACTGAAGCAGAGCCTCAATCGTTTCGGTAGACATGCGGCCCCTTTTATCGGATTCGAAGCAATACTTGCAGGCCATATTACAGGCCATGGTCGGGGCGACAATCAGCCCCAGCGAAGTGCGGTCATAGCGGTTTAATAAGTGCCGGAATTCAAGCTGGTCCAATTCATCGCCATCATTATTTAGAAGAAATCCGCCATATTTCAATTGCTCCGCCAATTCCTTTTCTTCCGGATCCGGATCGGTGACAGGATTCCGAGATAGTTTCTCATACATATTTCGATAGACCCGATAATTTTCCTCGGTCATCAGTGCAATGGCCCCGGTTCGGGCGTTGTAGGCGATATAATTACCGTCCTTCCAGGGTTGAAAATGATTATATCTTGAAAACTTAGCCATAAAATCACACTGCCGGTTATTTGTTGCCATTATACGGGAGGGGTTAAAAACCCCTCCCATTCTGATTTCGTTCTTACTTAAGCTTCCAGCGGGTCAATGCCATACATTGGGTAATAGACATTGCCCGGCTTGCAGAACGCTGTGCAGACAAACGGAATGCATTTCTGCTTAACAGCAGTTTCCGGATCCACCAGATAAATCATTCTCTCACCTCCTTAGGTACTTGAATAACGGTGGTAAATGGTTAAAGGGTTAATACACAACGTATCATTAAGATATAATGATACGTGAACTATTCCTTAAATTGACCGTTGATGCAATATATTATCTTGCCGGGGTGGATTAATGGTATATGCATATTTCTTTACCCATACCATATTATTCCTATTCAAAAAGCGCTTTTAGAGACGTTATCAGAGAAGACGCCGTTAGTATCTGGAATCAGCAACCAGCGCTTTTAACCCATTTTTTAGTACATAGCTTATTTAAAATAAACGGCTTTGCCGGCTTCTTGTCAAGGTAAATCTATTCCGGGCAATGCAGATGACGGATCGATTGTCGAACAATGTGATCGTTTCAATTAATTTGATAGATCAGTTTGGCGCCGCGCTTAAAAAGGTTGCCTCGAGACTGGCGGAATGAGTATAATAGACTGTTAAAGTATAAGTCTAATAAATTAACCGCGAGATGGAATAATGACCAAATCGGCAGGGAATATGGGAAAATCCGGCTTTCGAATTCAAAAATCAAACGTGGAAAAAATATTGCATGCCCGCGATATGGATATAATTCAATCCTGGGGACAAAACGATACGGGAATAAATCGAATATTGATTTCAACCCTGTTCTCGCCCAAGGAATTGATTCGATGGCGGGCTATCGAGGCAATCGGACTTGTAGCCCGACAACTGGTTCAAACGAATCCCGAGGGTGTCCGGCAGACTCTGACCCGTCTTTTCTGGATGATGAACGAGGAATCGGGAAATTTGTGCTGGCACGCCCCCGAAGCCATCGGCGAAATACTTGTCAACGTTCCCTCTCTGATAGATGAATACGGACTCGTATTGTCGTCATTCGTGATCGAAGAGCCATTTGAACGAGGAACCAGGCTGGCTATTGCCAGGGCGGCAAGGTTGAAAAAGAAACCATTTGTCCATGTGGCCGGACAGATCGCCGAAACCCTGAACGATGACCATCCGGAAATGAGAGCGGCCTCGATTCTGGCTCTCAAGTCATTGGGTGATTTGACCTTTTCCGGCGCTATTGGAAGCCTGATGGATGATCCCGCCGCAGTTATGATTTATAATTTCGTGAACGGTGATCTCGAGAAAAAAACGGTCGGCGAATTGGTCCGCGGCCGCTTATAAAAAATCCCCGATTATGACAATCGGGGATAAATCCAAAATTGGTATTTTTGGGGAATCGTTGAGTAGTCACTATTGGCCGGATTCTTAATCCTTCTCCTTTTTCATTTTTGCATCAAGTTCGGCCTTACGGGAATCGTAAACCGATTGCCTGACCGTCATGGTTGAATCGCCGAACATGGAAAAACGAAGCCAGTTATAGCCGAACTTCAGCATTTCAAGATCATCCCGGCGTATCTTTTCACGCATGACATCGTCAACCTCGAATTTTTCCAGAAAACTGCTTTCGAATACGAAATTGCGGAAACGATCGATATCATAACAGGCCAGAAAAAACATTTCGATTTTCTGTGGCGTAAGTTTACCCCCTTCAAGAAAAAAACGATGAGTGGTTAGTTTCTTAAAATATTCGCCATACTGGTCATATTCGTTGATTCCCTGATCGTCCAGCCATTGCTCGACCGTCAGTTGACGATCCTCGTTAAAACCTTTACAAATACTCTCCCGGAGCAGGAAATAAAACTCACGGTCAAGATCGGGAGATTCATCGCCCGGTGAGGCCATTCCCAATGGATACATCCGGCAGGCCCAGGGCCGGTCGGGGTACACGCGGCAACCCTGCTCACCGACAAAGGGACATTTTTTCTTAGCATCATCGCCCATCATAAGCAGAATCACCGGGTATTTCAGGTTCTTATCAAAAGGGGAGAGAGTGTATTTTTTTAAAAACTCGGTCGAGCTTATACGGAGATTCTTTTTCAATCGGATAATATCATAGGGGGTCAGGAAAATATTGACATCACCGCAACATTCATTGAAACATGGAACATTTTTGTGACAGGCAAAAGTGAATTGACTGCTTCGATCGAGACGGGGATAATCCTTAAGAATATGTTCCTTGAGATTTTCTAATTCTCGCATTGGTTCTCCTGGTTTTCAATAATACCGTTTTTCATGGCATCTTTCGACCATACCGGCAACGGGCCGGTTTCACCGGTGACAGGATCGAAACGGTGGCGATAGGAAGCATTCACCTGGAACTGCGATCTCATCCAGTCCCATCCCTTGAGAAAATAGGGGCAGTTGTCATTAAAGCAGACATACTGTACCCTGGTGCTCCAGCAGGCCATTTCCGGTGTAGCCCAGGGTTTCAGCTCCTGCCCGCAATAGGGGCAGGTATAAATTTCGCGGCTCATTTAATCAATCCTCTACGGTCATATCGTAAAAATCAAAAAATCTACGAAAAATCTCCAGGCGCCGTTTGCCGAACGCCTGGAGATTTATATCAGACTCCGATAATATCATCGGAGTAATCACTCGAAAAGCGCAGGTGGTAATCAACCGCCAAGCAATTCATGCTCCTTAGCCTGGGGATAAACATGGAGCATCGGGCGTTTGATCATTTCCCACTCGTGTTTGTCGCGGTCCCAGCGACAGTTGGCGAAGACATGCCACTTCTTGTCATCCAGTTTCGGATAGTCGGCACGGAAGTAGTAACCGGGCCAGCGGGTTTCTTCACGGAACAGGATGGTGCGGGCATGAGCCTCGGCCTGCCACATGCGCTGGACATTCTCCCAGCAACGCATCAGTTCATGCAGATCCCGGGCCGCCAGCTTCTCGGAGTCTTCCTGAAGGAAGCCGAGCAATTCCAGGGCGCGGCTGAGCTGAGCTTTGTTGGTCGAGAACTGGGCCGAAACACCACCGACATACTCATCCATAATCTTCTGCAGACGAAACATGAACATCTTCGGCAGAATGTAATTAGGATTGACAGTCGGATCGGTGGAAGCGTTCTTGTGGGCTTCGAAATTGTCGATCGGCTTGAGAAGCCTCTCTCTGAGAGCATCCACTTCAGCCTGATCGACTTTGGCATGATTGTTGTTATCGACGATGAATTTAATGGCCGCTTTACCGACAATACGACCTTCGGCATGGGAACCGGACGAGAATTTGTGCGAGGAGGCCCCGGAGGCATCCCCGGCACAGAACATTCCCTTAACGGTGGCCATATGGGCATAACCCCAGAAATATTCACTCTTGGTTTCACCGGTCTGTAGATCTTCCGGACCGCTGACCCAGGCGCCGGAGGCACCGGAGTGGGAACCGATGAAGTATGGTTCGGCGGCGGCGATTTCGGAGGATTTCTTCTCGGGCTCGACATTGGTGGCGGCCCAGAGAATGGCCTGCGAAATGGTCATATCGAGGAAGTCTTCCCAGGCTTCAGCTTCAAGCTCTTTAAGCTTCTTCTTGGCCGCTTTTTCATCGCCGGCTTCGGAAGCGATCTTCTGGATGGCTTCTTCGGTCCTCATATAGATGGGGCCCTTACCTTCCATTATATCGAGCATACCCAGCCAGTTACGGAGGTTGGCCGGAATCGGTTTCACCAGCCCGTACGGTTTCCAGTTTTCGAGTTCGCCTACGCGCTCGACCATGTAGTTTCCGTCCATGGCATTGGTGGCGCGGGATTTGAACAGCAGGAACCAGGCTCCGACCGGACCATAAGCATCTTTGAAACGGACCGGGATAAAACGGACTTCCTGGCTGGTCATTTCAGCGCCGGCCCGGATGGTGAAATAGGCTGAGGAACCGGAGTTCCACGGCGGATACCAGGCGCGGCCGAGACCTTCACCGGTGCTCCGCGGCTTGAAAACATGGACCGCCCCACCCATCGAAACGATAACGGCCTTGGCCTTGAAGACATAAAATTTGTTTTCGCGAACGCTGAAACCAACGGCACCGGCGACGCGATCGCCATCCATCAACGGCTCAACGATGAATATTCGTTCATAGTACTCGCCGCCGGCTTCCGCTAGAGCGTTTTTCGCGGCTTCGGCCACGA
The DNA here is from genome assembly GCA_016933955.1 of Candidatus Zixiibacteriota bacterium. Taxonomy (NCBI): domain Bacteria; kingdom Pseudomonadati; phylum Candidatus Zixiibacteriota; species Candidatus Zixiibacteriota bacterium. Next base: position 49,084 of record JAFGTT010000007.1, on the reverse strand, counting down.
TGACTTTATAGGATTCACCGTTGATCATCAACTGCCAGCGACCTTCATGAACATAATTGCCCTCGGCATCTTTCCAGATCGGGAGACCCCATTTTTCGAAGAGATGCACGGTCGAATCGACATGGCGGGCGATATTGGCAACCAGATCCTCGCGGGTGATACCCATCAGATCCATGCGCACATAATCGACGTAATCCTTAACGGTATTCTTACCGCTGGTCAGGTCAACATACTGGTTGATGGCCGAGAGACCCATCGCCACAGCGCCGGAGCGATCCATGGCGGCCTTATCGACCAGAGTAACCTTCAAATTGTTTTTCTTAGCCCAGTAAGAAGCCTCGACGGCCGCACCGCATGCAGCCATACCACCGCCAAGAATCAGCAGGTCAGTGGTGACTTCTACAGTTTCGAATTTTGCCATTACTTACTAACCTCCTGATTTTTACTTGATGGTATAAACTTCCGACAGTTTCAGGGCCTCCGGCTCCTGAGCCAGAATCGGGCTGTTCAGATCAGCGTGAGCGGTGGCAAAACCACCGGACGGCTGAGCCTTACCCTCTTCGGTGGTACGAATCGGGAATTTAAACCGTTTCAGCATTCCGTTGCGGAATTTGACCGTCCACATGATGCTGTCGGTCGAACGCATCGGCGTTACCGAAGCATTCATAGGGACAAAGTCGGCGTAGCCGCGGATTTCGATGGCCTGGGTCGGGCAAATCTTGACGCAACTGTAACATTCCCAGCACATCTCCGGCTCCTGATTGTAGGCCTTCATCTTTGCTTTGTCGAGGACCATCAGGTCGTTCGGACAAATGTGCTGACAGGCAGTTTTATCCAGTGCCTTGCACCCATCGCACTTTTCCGGGTTCACAAAACTTGGCATTAATACCTCCTAAACTTACGTTTATCCAAAAAAGCCAATTAAACGTTTGATTTTTTCCTATTTCTTTTTGGCATCGCCGGTAGCATGACCGTGCATCTTGACTTCGACCTTATCTTCATCCTTAAGGCTGGCATAATACTCGCGTAAAATGGCCAGGACTTCGGGACGACTGAATTCGGACGGAACCTCGCCGCCCTCGGAGAGAGCCTTGCGTAGCGCCGTGCCGGAGAGGAAAAGACGGTCTTCTTTGCCGTGAGGACAGGTCTTCATTGAGGCCATCCCGCCGCATTTGTAGCACCAGAAAGTCCAGTCAATCGGCAGCATCTTGCATTTCAGAGCACCATCCCAGAGTTTGAAAAATATCTGCTGGGCATCGAAAGGACCATAGTAATCACCGACACCGGCATGATCGCGCCCGATAATCATATGGGTGCAACCGAAATTCTGACGGAAAACGGCATGCAGGAGACCTTCCCGTGGCCCGGCATAACGCATATCCAGAGGATAACCACCGGTAACTACACGATTTTTATCGAAGTAATTTTCCACCAGGGTGTTGATGCACTTGACCCGGACTTCAGCAGGAATATCACCGGGTTTCAGTTTCCCGACGAGCTGGTGGATATAAATGCCGTCGCTGACTTCCACCGCAATCTTGGCCAGGTATTCATGAGAGCGATGCATCGGATTCCGCAGCTGCAGGGCGGCAATCGTGGTCCAGCCCTTCTCTTCGAAAATCTTGCGGCTTTCGGCCGGGCGCTGGTAGATACCCGCGAATTCCTTGGGAAAGTAGCTTTCGGAAAGAACCTTGACCGGTCCGGCCAGATTCCAGGCTTTCTGTTTCATGACCATCTGCACACCGGGATGTTCCATATCCGTGGTCGTGTAAACATGTTTGCACTCGAATTCCTTGTCGATCTGGTAGGACTCGGTCACCTTCATGGTGCCCATGATTTCATTGGTTTCACCGGAGATCAAACATATCTCCGTACCCGGAGCAACCTTCTGGTCATGAGAAAGAGTAACCGGAATCGGCCAGAAAACGCCATTAGTCAGTTTCATGTCGGCGCACACGCTTTTCCAGTCAGCCTGTCCCATGAAACCTTCCAGCGGCGTAAAACCGCCGATCCCCATCATGATTAAATCGCCGGTTTCGCGAGAAGTCATGACAACCTTGGGAAGCGATTCAGCTTTCTTGAGTTCTTGATCGCGCTCTTTGCCTTCAAGAAGCAAGATCTTCAACTTATCACTTCCGTGTGGAGAAATTAGTTTTGACATGTTACATACCCGTTTCGTTAGAGTAAATGTTATAATTAGATATTTCTCGTCTTTATAATAAAAATTGTGAATTAATTCACAAATCCCACTGCCATATAATTACGCTAAGAATGTAACTTTTTTCACAAGCTTTGTCAAGAGGGGAAACGTTTTTTTTTAATATTTCATGTGGCTCAGATTAAATTATTTTACAAAAGTTTTTCAATCCTAATAATTTATGTCTGTCGGCGAGATTACTCCCTGATTATGACAGGCATCCGGGAGATTCCATTGGATCAACTATTCGTGCCATCTTCCTGTTTATGGGGACCTGCGACATGTGGCCCTGAGGAAGCCTTTTGGCATAAATGTTTGATAATTATAACATTTTGGAAACGTCTTTTCCGCGACGAAAACAAAATATATGGTATTTTCAGGGTGCTCGGCGAATTCGATCAGACGCCTTTTTGGGTCTTCTTTGGAAATCAGATGGAGAAAAATGGGGCCATTCGGCCTTGAAAATGGACTATTTTGATAGGCGATTGAGGTCCCGACATGGTTCAGACATTGTGAAAAAAGTAACAAAAAATTCTTGACAGCGATCTGAGTCCGGCCTATTTTGAAAAAGCATTTTGAGAGTAATTTAAGGTTTTTATCAGACCGTGGGTGTCAAATAAAGGAGATCGTGATGGCCAATGGGCATTTGGTGGAGCCTGATTTACGCTTAATCCGTGAGATTAAGACAGCCGGGGGAAATAATCTCAAGCAGTGTTATCAGTGCGCCACTTGTTCGGTCGTGTGCAACCTTTCTCCCGAAGATAATCCTTTTCCGCGCAAAGAGATGCTTCTTGCCCAGTGGGGTCGGACGGATCGCCTGATAGCCGATCCCGATATCTGGATGTGTTATCAATGTAATGATTGCACAATCCATTGTCCCCGGGGAGCCCGTCCGGGTGATGTTTTGGCCGCGATACGCTCATATATATATCGCAATTTTTCTTTTCCTTCATTTATGGGTCGCGCCCTGGCCAGTCCCAAGGCTCTTCCGGTCCTTTTTTTGGTCCCGATTTTAATCCTGCTGGCTTGCGTAATCTTTTCCGCCCCAATCGAAAACGGCAAATACTTATTTTTATCCAGTGCCCGGATTGACTTTGATTATTTCCTGCCGCATAAAACGGTCGATGCCCTGTTCGTATTCGGTATGATTCTGATTTTTATCTTTGCGGCTACCGGTTTTATCCGTTTCTGGAAAACGTTAAAATCATCCGGTCCGAAACCGGAAAAATCTTTCATCTCTTCGTCTCTGGTAGTTATGAAAGAGATCATTAGTCATTCCAATTTCGGTCGTTGCGAGACCAATCGTCCTCGAAGGCTGTGGCATATGTTGCTTCTGGGCGGTTTTGTCGGATCGATGATTGTTACCGGAGCGGTTTTTCTGCTTATTTTTATCCCGCACTATGCCCATGACTGGAAACTATTCGAAATCCACCTGCTTCCCTGGCCCCCGATTGAGTTGCCTAACCCGATTAAAATTCTCGGTGCGTTGAGCGGCCTGGCCCTGGTTATCGGTGGCGCCATGCTGATTATTCGCCGATGGCAGAAAAAAGACGAGGTTGGGGCCAATGGCTATACCGATTATCTCTTTTTATACATTCTATTTTTTGTCGGTCTGACCGGGATGTTATCATGGCTGACCCGCAGTTATATGGGAATGCCGCTGGTGGCCTATGCCAATTATTTTATCCATATGGTCTTTGTTTTCTTCCTCCTGTGGTATATGCCGTATTCCAAATTCGCCCATATGATTTATCGAACCCTGGCGCTGATATATGTTCACAGTATCGGGCGAACCGCCAGGAATTGAATCGAACATCAGGCCGATTTTAAGATTTCTTTTTTGACGACCTTAAGAATATCCATTTGTCGCTGGCTATTCCATTAATAATTTGCTATTATTATCAAGGTTATCTGTTAACCGACATTATAATTCCGGGTTGAGACAAAACTCTCTCCGGGTCGGGAGACAGAGGTATATTAAGAATATATAATCATGCCTAATATAGCCGTGTATTACCGGGGAGGTAACCATGCCTGTTATCACAATAACCAGAGGTTCGTTAAGAGCATCGCAGAAACTGACGGATAAGCTGGCCAGTGTTTTGAATTGCCGGGCCATTTCAAGGGAAATGATTATTGAACACGGCAAGAAATATGGTATCGAAGAATTCATGATGGCCGCGCGCAAAATCATGGAATCAAAACCGCCCCATTCATGGGACCCCCATGCTGAGCAGATTCATCATTACCTGACTATGTTCAAGGCGGCTCTGATGGATTTTGTGGTTAAGGGCGATGTTATCTACCACGGTCTGCAGACTCATTTTCTGCTGGCCAGTGCCCCCCGGGTTCTTAGACTGAAAGTGGTTGCCCCGATGGATTACCGGGTTAAGGCCCTGACCGAAGAAAGCAATTTATCCGAATCCGAGGCCCGTGATGAGATTACCAAGATCGATGAGCAACGGGTAAGCTGGGCCAAGTTTATATATGGCGAGAATTTCGATGATCCAACCCAATATGACATGATCCTCAACATGTCCAAAATAAACCTTGATGCCATGGTCGAAGTGGTGGTCAGTTTGACCCGGCGGCCTGAATTCCGGCTTGATGCCCGAACCATGAAATTCATGCGCGATGCTCATATGACGGCCGTGGTCCAGGCCTACCTGGTGCGTTCGCCGAAAACCAGGAGCATGGATTTCTGGGTCGATTCCGATTCATCCAATGGGCATGTGGTGGTTCGCCGGAAGGCTCCCAGTCCGGCGGCTGGTGATTGGCAAAAAGACATCAAGGATGCTCTGGCCGGGGTCGAATTTATCTCATCGCTGGAAATCACCGAATCGAATTAATTTCCGAATAGCGGTACCGGACATACTCGAGATCCCAATCTTCCATATAATATAATTGTATCCGCAGGAATTTTATGTTATTTCCAATGATATCCTTTTGCCTGTTTTTTGCTTGATGGTTTTTTTTATACTCATTATTATGCTTTTAATCGGGATTTAGAGGTGGGTGTCAATTCATAATATACCGGGAAAAGGAAGGACTATATGATCAAAGGTGTTCAAGCTCTCTGGAAGGATGAAGACTGGTGGGCTGTCTGGCTGGGATTCGCCTTGCTTGGGATCGCTTTACTGGAAGTGATTCCCAAAGTCCCCGGAATAGGAAAATGGACCGATAATCCCCTGACAGCTTTCAGCATTGTTGAGAACGGCACCGTTACGGGTTATATTTTTCTCCCGTTGTTGATTCTAATGATCGGCCTGGGATTACTGACAGCTATTGCCGTGGTTGTCATGAAGACCGAAAAATTCTGGAGATACCTGGCCGGCTTTGTGGCCGTTTTTATCCTGGCCTGTATTTCTTACTGGATTGCCCATCAGATCAATATTAATTACTGGGGTTTGAGCTATGCCATGTGGGCCCTGATAATCGGGCTTCTTATTTCTAATACCATCGGGACACCTCGGTGGGTCCGGGCGGCCGCCAAGACGGAGCTGTTTATCAAAATCGGGCTGGTTCTGCTCGGGGCCGAGATATTGTTCGGGCAGATTCTCTCGTTGGGTATTCCCGGCCTGATGGTAGCCTGGATCGTTACACCGATTGTCATTATTTTCATGTATATTTTCGCCGTTCGCGTTCTCAAGATGAAAAATAAGTCGCTGGCCATAATTATTGCTTCGGCCACCTCGGTCTGCGGAGTCTCCGCCGCCATTGCCGCCGCGGCCGCCTGTTGTGCCAAAAAAGAAGACCTGACCCTGGCAGTCGGAATGACTCTTATTTTCACAGTCCTGATGATGGTTCTGATGCCGATTTTTATCGGCATGGTGGGCATGAATGCCATTCTGGGTGCGGCCTGGATGGGGGGTACTATCGACTCGACCGGAGCGGTGGTTGCGGCTGGATCGATGCTGGGCGAAACAGCCGGAAAGGTTGCCGCGGTGGTTAAGATGATTCAGAATGTCTTAATCGGTGTGGTGGCCTTCTTTATTGCCCTTTTCTGGGTCACCCGGGTGGAACGTGATCCCAATTGCGCCCCCAACGCCATGGAAATCTGGTACCGTTTTCCGAAATTCGTGATTGGCTTTGTGGGTGCCTCGCTGATATTTTCATTCATCGTTGTTCCGGCCATGAAAACTGATGGCCAGCCGCCGGCCCAATCGGTCAGCCGGGAAATTGTTGCCAATCAGCCGGAAAAAAACGCGGAGGCCGGAATGGTTCCTGAGTCTTCCGAAATACCGGCCGCAATCGATAAGCTGGATTCCATAGCCGACCAAACCGCCGTAGCGCCGACCGTGGTTGAATCAGATAAGACTCAGACTGTCAAACCGGAACGGCAGATCAAAGAGAGAAAACGGCCCAGAGTCGAGAAAGTCCTGAAGAAATATATAAATCCCATAACCAAGGTTTTTAGGGGCTGGTTTTTCTGTCTGGCCTTCGTAGCCATCGGGTTGGAATCCAATTTCCGGGATTTAGTCAGCCGGATGGAGGGCGGCAAGCCGATGATTCTCTATGTAGTCGGGCAGTCTTTTAACCTGATTCTTACTCTTCTGGTAGCTTATCTGGCTTTCATGGTTCTGTTTCCTAATTCGATTTAAAAGCAGGTAAATGATGGATATAAATTCAAGAGTAAATGAGAATCTCAGCCGCCGACGAAGGTGGCTGAGATTTTTAATCGGTCTGGTTCTGATAATTCTTTTTACGGTCTTCTTTGCGTCGGGATATTCACCGCCGGGATTCATGGGTAAGGTCATCCGTCATAATCAAGCCCATGATATCGATGCCTCGCCGCTGTTCTATACTGAAGTGGAGGGAATGCCGGCTATAATAGTCGATGTTGCCGAGCTCCGCGCGGCGGCCGTGGGGAATATCGATACATCGATTGAAAAAGAAAATTAATCGTTCAACCAACCGACTGCTTCGGGGGCATGGTAAGAGATAATAATGTCCGCCCCGGCCCGTTTGATCGAAGTCAGGATTTCCAGGATGAGTCGTTTTTCGTCGGCCAGTCCCGATTGCCCCGCCAGTTTGGCCATAGAGTATTCACCGCTGACATTATAAGCTGCAATCGGTACCTCGAACATCTCTTTGGCTTTGGCAATAATATCGAGATAGGCCAGAGCCGGTTTGACCATGACAATGTCGGCGCCCTGTTCGATATCGGCCGCAATTTCCTTGATCGCCTCAACTGAATTTCCGGGATCCATCTGGTAAGTCTGCCGATCGCCGAATTTAGGAGCGGAATCGACCGCCTCGCGGAATGGACCATAAAAAGCCGAGCAGTATTTGGCCGAATAAGCCATAATGGCCGTCTCGGAGAAGCCGCCGGCATCAAGAGCATTGCGGATGGCCCCGATCCGGCCGTCCATCATGTCCGACGGGGCGACCATATCGGCTCCGGCGGCGGCATGGCTGACCGCCTGACGAGCCAGAATCTCCAGAGTGGTGTCATTGTCGACATCATTATCTTTTATAAGTCCGCAATGGCCGTGGTCGGTATATTCGCACAGGCAGACATCGGTGATCACCAGGATATCCGGATTGATATCTTTTATTTCTCTGATTGTTCTCTGAATGATACCGTCGGCTTTCAATGACGATGATCCGGTGGCGTCTTTGGCCGCGGGTGTCCCGAAAAGGATAACACCGGGAATCCCCAGTTTGAATACCCGGTTGGCTTCACGCGCCGCCTCGGCAACCGGCAGATTACTGATACCGGGCATGGTCTTGATCGGTTGCGGTCGATTGATCAGTTCGCTGACAAACAGGGGATAGATGAAGTCCGATTTATTCAGCCTGGTTTCTCGCACCAGGCGGCGTATCGCGGCACTCCTGCGGAGCCTTCGCGGTCTTGATTCCGGGAATGACATATCAGCCTCTATTTATTATAATATTGCAGTATTTCCCTGATTATCCCGGGAACGCTGTGTTCGACTGCCTCGAGCGTCACCTCGATACCGTGGGATCGGATAACATCCGAGGTCGAGGGCCCGATCGAAACCACCACTTTACCCTTGAGCAGTTCATCCAGTTCATCGGGATCAAGCAGGCGGCATAATCCTTCAACCGTCGAACCGCTGGTAAAGGTAATGATATCCGGCGGATATTCGATCAATTTTTCCTTAAAACCTTCGGGCCATCCGGGATAGAAGGTTCGATAGGTTTGTAACGGCAGGACTTCCGCACCGGCCTCGGTCAGGATACGTTCCACCCGGTCATCACCCAGATTGCCGCGAACCCGGGCCACCGGAATATTCTGAAAATCATACTTATCGATAATTTCCTCGGCCAGAGATTCAGTCGTTGCCCGGGAAGGAATAAAATCCGGTTTCAGGCTGATTTCACCCAATGCCCGCGCTGTGCCGAATCCGACCGCCGCGATTTTGAAGCCACCCAGAATGCGAATATCGCCCAACCGGGACACCATCTGGCGATAAAAATATCTAACCCCATTTTCGCTGGTAAAGATAATCCATTTTCTATAGCCGACGATTTTATTGAAATCCTGCCAGCCTTCCTCGCTTTCCGAGGATTCCGTGGTGATGGTCGGATAGGGAAGGACTTCGGCGCCAAGGTCGCGCAGGGATTTGTACATCTCGCGGGCCTGATCGGATGGACGGGTAACCATAATCCTTTTGCCGAACAGGGGCCGATCCTCGTACCAGCTAAGATATTTCTGGAGATTGACAACCTCGCCGACCACGAATATGGCCGGGGGACGAATATTTTTCGCCCGGACTACTTCAGGCATTTCTTCGAGAGGAGCGGTATAGGTTCGCTGAGTGGGAAAGGTCCCGCGTTCGATCACGGCCGATGGTATCCGGGCCGACATCCCTCCCGCGATCAAATTGCTGACAATGTTATCTATTTCCGCAACACCCATATAAATAATGATGGTTATATTTCTGGCCCTGGCAATACAATCCCAGGCAACGCTTGAGGAGTCTTTTTCGCGGGCTTTGTGCCCGGTGACAAAAACAACGGCCGAAGCCAGGTCCCGATCGGTGCAGGGAATTCCGCTGTAGGCAGTAGTGGCGATTCCGGCGGTGACGCCGGGAACAATTTCAAAAGAGATGTTATTTTCGCGCAACACGCGCGCTTCTTCGCCGCCGCGGCCGAATATCAGCGGATCGGATCCCTTCAACCGGGCCACCGTTTTGCCCTGCCGCGCCAGTTTGACAAGAAGGGAATTAATTTCATCCTGCGGGAGAGTATGATCGGAGGCTCTTTTTCCGACATATATTTTTTCGGTTTTACCGGGTAGAGTTATAATCAATTCATCGGGGATAAGATGGTCATAGACAACCACATCGCAATCATGCAGAAGCTCCAGTCCTCTGACAGTTATAAGACCCGGGTCACCCGGCCCGGCCCCGATCAAATATACTTTGCCGTTACTCATCGTAATTCGCGATAATCTCCCTGGCGCCTTCGGCAATCAGGCGGTCGGCAACCCGGTTAATGAGAATCTCATCCGGTTGATCCGGAGCAATACTGCCATCGACATATAACCGCGTTTTGCCGTCTTTGTCAAGAACCACAGCGGTCAGCCGAAGTTCGGTGGTCAGAGTAATCTCATCGGTTTCCAGGCGCGCCCACCCGCCCACGGCCGCGGCGCACCCGGCCTTAAGAATCTCCAGCAATTTGCGTTCGATCATCAGGCAACGCCGTGAAATACTATCATTCAATGGTGCCGTTACCCCGGCGGCGTCCTTATCGCCGGTTCGAATTTGAACCAGCAGGGCGCCCTGCCCGGGAGCCGGTACGAATTCGGCGGGGGGAAGAACTTCATGAATATTATAATCAAGGCCGCCTCGTTTTAATCCCGCCCGGGCCATGATAATGGCGTCGTATTCACCCCTGGCCAGTTTTTTCAGACGGGTTTCGATATTACCGCGGATGTCCTTTACCCGAATATCGGGCCGAAGATATAGAAGCTGGGCGCGGCGGCGGGGCGAGCCCGTTCCGACAATACTGTTCCGCGCGGTATTGGCAATGGAAGCCGCCAGACGTGATACCCAGACATCTTCACATGATTCGCGGGGGGGGATAGCTCCGATCATAAGCCCTTCGGTCATAACCGAGGGCAGGTCTTTGGCACTGTGAACGGCAATATCGATCGATCCGTCAAGTAATTCGGATTCTATTTTTTTGGTGAAAACTCCGCTCCCGCCGATATGCTCCAATGATGATATCCGGTCGGTATCGCCGGCGGTGGTGATCGTTACTAACTGGAATTCGGCTTCGGGATTGTTTTTTTTCAAAAGGTCCAGCACCCAGCCGGTTTGAGCAACCGCCAGACGGCTTCCCCGGGTTCCGACTTTGAATTTTTTTTTCGGCATTTACCTAATTCCGGAAAATAATCAGTTTTCCATCAACTCTTCGAGATAGCTTTCAAGCTCCTCGGTTGATTTTTTTTCTTTGAGGATCTGTTGCCAGTCGACGGCAAGAAATCGGGAAATGGCGGTAGTCCGCTTTTCGTGATCATCGGGCCACCGGCTCTGGATTTTCTTTCGGAAGGATGCGGCCAGTTTGATAATTTTCGTCCAGCGTTCTTCCTGGAACATATTCTCCAGTATCAACCGCAGGTGCCCCGACAGGAAGGGCGCTTTGCCATCGGTCGAAATCGAGATTGTCAGGGCATCGCGCCGGACAACGGCCGGAAAAATAAAATCGCAGAGAGGAGGATTATCAACCACGTTGACCGGGATGCCTTTGGCCCGGCAATCTTCATACACCTGCCGGTTGACAGCGTCATCGTCACAGGCGGATATCACCAATCCATAATTTTCCGCTTCCGGTGATTGGTAAACCCGATGCACGATTTTAAGGCGTCCTTTGCCTGCGAAATATTCAATTTTATCATGCACTTCCGGGGCGATGACGGTTATCTCTGACTCATAGTCCAGGAGATTTTCGATTTTTCTCAAAGCCACCTTGCCTCCCCCGACCACCAGGCAATGACGATTCTTCAAGGAAATGGAAATAGGCATGTAGGTTGCCGACATATCAGTGTTTCTCCGCCTTGCCGGGTTCCTCATTCAGCCGGGCCTGCAGATGCGACAACCGGCTGACCAGTCGCCGGGTGGCCCGGTCAATCTGCTCCCGGAGTTCATCGGGCAAATTCTCGATTACATCGGCCAATTCGCTTTGGCGGGCGTTTTCATAAGCTTCATGGATGCCGTTGTACATCGGCTCATGCCGAACATGATCGTACCAGTAAGTAAACTCGCTCAACTTTTGATCAATGATTAATTCCGCCTGTGGTATGGCCAGTTCGCGTTTGACCTGTTGCTCCCTGACGAAATTCTGAATATCTTCCAGATCGAGGATTTCGATATTTTCGTAAGAATTTTTATCGACTTCGATATCACGGGGAATAGCCATGTCCAGCATGGTCAATTTCTTATCGGGGTTTTTATCCAGCAAGTCATCAATCATTTTCGCCCTGATTATGGCATCGGGGGCTCCGGTACAACTGATAACGATATCGGCTCGATGGAGAAGTTCGGGAAGTCTTTCCAGCGAATAGCCCCGGGAGTTGTATTTTTGGGCCATGGCTACGGCCTTTTCCTCGGTCCGGTTGGCAAAGATAAACTGCTCATAATATAACTGGTTTAAACCGGTCGCGGCCATCGAAATCATCTGGTTGATACCGACAAACAGAATTCGCGGCTCGGATATTTTCTCGAGTCGGTTTTTAAGCAGTTCTATGGCGGCCGAACTGACCGAGCAGGCGCCTTTACCCATCTCGGTATCGGTCCGCACCTGTTTGCCCACGCGAAAGGCCTGGTGGAAAAGACGATGAAGAACCTTGCCGGCGGCCTTCACGGCACAGGCCGAACTGTAGGCATCTTTTATCTGACCGACTATCTGATTTTCGCCGAGAACCATGGAATCGATACCGGCCGCCACCCGGAAAAGGTGACCGGCGGCGTGTTTATTTTTCTTGATGTAGAATCTGTCCTTTAAGTCGGAAATATCATACTGCCTGAAATCATCATAAAAGGTGCGGACGATTTCAAAGGGATCATGATTACGCCGTGAAACAAAATAAAACTCAACCCGGTTACAGGTTGAAATAATGGTCGATTCAATTACTTCAGGCATATCGCTGAAGGTAGCATGCCCTTTGGCGATTTCATCATGCCCCAGTTGAAGAGGTTCGCGTTCGGCGATCGAGGAGGTCTTATGGCTTATGCCGCAGACAACCAGATGCCAGTGACTCATTGACATGACCGTCCTGCTCTTCTTTCCTGCCTACGATAATGCCGCCTGGGTCCCGCCGCTGATAATATATACATTTTTAAAGCCCTCGTTTTTCAATATCAATGCCGCCTGGTATGATCTCGGTCCCCGCCGGCAAACAATCATAATCTCTTTATCACGATTAAGCCTGTCAAGATTATCCCTGAGATCATTAAGAGGAACGCAGATATATTTATTGTCTTCGTCGCCCGCTATCACCGGCCAGGGAGCATCGGCGATTTCCTCCGGTTCACGAATGTCCAGCCAGATGGCATCTTTATTTTCAATTTCATTACAAGGATTTACGAAATTTACGCCTCTTTGTTGGGCCTTAGCCATGGCCGCCAGATGATGAAGAGGATCAAGAGCTTCCGCATAAGGCGGGGCATAACCCGGTTCGAAATCGAACAAATCGTCGATCCGCGCTTGCCTCGATAAAAATGAGGAAAAGACATCGATCCGGCGGAAGATGTCACCTTTCCCGACCGCCTGAAGACCGAGCAAACGTTGATTTTCCTCGTTATATACAAGTTTCAAAGTAATACTTTTGGTTTCCGGGTAATAATCCGGGTGATCGACAAACGAACCCCAGAGTTCCCTGGCTTTTAATCCCGCCTTCCGGGCGGCGGTCATGGTGACCCCGACCGCACCGACATTGGTCTCGAACATTTTGACCAGAAAAGCCCCGGTCGCGCCGGAGAAAACACAATCCCCGCCGGCAATATTTTCCGCAATCACCCGGCCGTGCCGATTGGCCAGGGATCCCATGGGGATATACATTTTGCCGCCAGTGACCAGATTTACAGATTCGACACAATCGCCGCCGGCATATATAAATGGATCAGAAGTTTGCATCCGGTCGTTGACAATAATCGCCCCGGTTTCTCCGGTATTCAGCCCGCATTTCATGGCCAGTTCCACATTCGGTCTGACTCCCAGGCAAAGAAATACATAATCGGCCGAAATACTATCACCATCGTGTATTTTAACGACCGGATTGCCACTCTCATCCAAGCTGATATTTTCGACCGTCCTTCCGGTCATGACCTCAATATCGTTGCGTTTCAATTCACGTCGGGCGATTTCGGCCATCTCCGGATCAAGAATGTATGGGAGAAGTTGCGCTTCTTTTTCTATTAAAATCGTTTCAATACCCCACATACTTCCGGCCGCCTCGGCCAGCTCACAACCAATAAATCCACCCCCGATAATAACGGCCTTGCCGATCTGTCCGGTTTGCGCCAATTGCCTGAAATTGATGGCATCCTCCGGCCGGGTGAAATGACTTATCCGGTTACTTTCAGGCACGGGAAAAGGTGCCTTCGCCGGTGAGGCGCCGGTGGCGATAACCAGATGGCTGTAACCATGTTCGATTATTTGGCCGGATTGTGTCATTTGCACTCTGACTCTTTTGTTTTCCCGGTCGATTTCGATCACTTCCGCCCCGGTAACCACTTCAACCCTCTTGGTCTTTCTGAAAAAGTCAATATCACGCGGAATACCATAGGAAGTCACCGTCAATTCCTCGAAACTGCTGATATCGCCCGAGGCAAAATATGGCAGTCCGCAGGTCCCGAAAGAAATGTGCCGCCCCTTTTCAAAGAGCGTTATTTTCAAATGAGGGCGACGCCGAGCCACGGTGGCCGCCGTTTTAGGTCCGGCCGCCACACCGCCAATTATAATAACATCAGATTTATTCATAACACCTACATAGCGCAAAACCGGGGTTGCCTGAAATTAAGCAACCCCGGTTTGATAATATATATTTCAGGTCTCTATTTGTCTATACCGAATCTCCATTTTCAGACTGTCGAACCGACCCTGGCTTTCTCCTCGATTTTGGCCGGGGCGGAAATTTCACCTCTCAGGGAAAGGGTAATTTTATAAAAAACCGTGACCATTAAAAATCCGATGGCATAAACACCAATAGCAATTAAAAGCTCATTCCAGGTCGGCCAGTATTTGGTGACCGCTCCCAGAGGCGAAGGCGTGAAACCGGTGACCACCATCCCCAAACCCTTATCGATCCAGATCGAGGCGAATACCGCCACACAGGCGACACCCAGGACGCTTTCGTTCCGCCGTGTTTTGGGATTAATCAGCAATATCAGGGCTAAAATAGCCAGAATGACCGAAGTCCACATCCAGGGCACCAGGGTATTATTGCCATGCAGACCAAGGAAAAGAAACTGGAAATGCTCAATATGCTCCGGGATACTGCTGTAAAGCACCGTAAAGACCTCCATCAGAATCAGGAAGATATTGAAGGCCATGGCGTAGGTTACGATTTCAGCCAGTTTCTGCACCGGTTCCTTGCCCGGATCAAACCTGGTATATTTACGGATTACGAAAACGATCAAGATCAGCAGGGCCGGACCAGAGGCGAAAGCCGAGGCCAAAAATCGCGGCGCCAGAACGGCGGTCATCCAGAACGCCCGCGCGGCCAAACCGGAGTAGAGGAAAGCCGTGACGGTATGGATGCTGATCGCCCACGGGATCGAAAGCAGGATGATCGGCTTGATCCATCCGGGCGGAGCAATCCCTTTACGTTCCGAATCCAGAGTAATACGGCTGATCAGGACATTAAGCACCAGGTACCCACTCAGAACGAACATATCCCAGAACATCAGCGAGTTGGGAGTGGGGTGCAGAATGACATTCATGATGCGGAAGGGTTGGCCCATATCGACAAAAATAAACAGCATACACATAATGACCGACGATATGGCCACGAATTCGCCAAGGATAGTCAGTTTGCCGAAGGCCTTATAATTGTGCAGATAGTACGGCAAAACAACCATGACCGCCGAGGCGGCCACGCCGACCAGAAAAGTAAACTGGGCGATATAGAAACCCCAGGTGACATCGCGGCTGAGCCCGGTTACGGTCAGACCATTCGCCAACTGCCGGAGGTAGGCGATGAAGCCGATTCCGATAACAACCAGGAGGAAGCCCACCCAGGTCCAGTACTTTTTATCTCCAACAAGTGCTTTTTCTAACATGGGCACCTCACACTATATAATAGACTTCAGGGTTCGTGCCGAGATTTGGTTTGCGCCTGATGGCGAAATTCTCGCGAAGGAGAGCGCGAACTTCCGAATCGGGATCTTCGAGATCGCCGAAAATGAGGGCCTTTTCCTCGCAGGCTTCGACACAGGCCGGCATCTGTCCCCGGGCCAGCCGCTCAGCGCAGAAATTACATTTTTCAACCACACCTCGCGTCCGGGTTGGATAATCCTTGTTGATTTCCTTTATAAATGGGCGCGGGTCGCGCCAGTTGAAGCTCCGCGAACCGTACGGACAGGCGGCCACGCAATAACGGCACCCGATACAACGGTGCATATCCATCATGACAATACCGTCTTCCCTTTTCCATGTCGCCTGGGTGGGGCACACCCGGACGCAGGGGGGATTGTCACAATGATTACACATGACCGTTATGGGTGTCTCCAGAAGTCCTTCGAGAATGTATTCTTTTTCCTGATTGGGAAAAGCCTCTTTAAAATGCTCCTTCCAGATCCATTTGACTTCGTCCTTGGGATTATCGAATTGAGGGATATTATGGACCGCGTTACAGGCATCGATACATTTGGTGCAGTTATGCTGTTCCTTGCACTTCCGCAAATCGACCACCATGGCCCAGCGATGACCGATCAGTCTGTTTTCCTCGGGAAGCAGATTCGATTCCGGGGCTACTGAAAGCGAATCACCAAGGGCTTTCCGGCCGATAACCGAGGCGGCCGTCAGGCCGGCAATGGTCAGGAATTTCCTTCTATCTATTCCCATTACTTGATTTCCTCCGGAATGTTGTGACAATCCCAGCAGTACGGTTGCCCGACAGCGCTGTAGTTATGGCAGGCGTCGCAGAATTCGGTTTTGTTCGAGTGACAATTCAGACATGTACCGGTCAGGCTCATGTTGAATTTTCTTCCGTTCGGTGCCGCGTGAATTCTCTCCCCCTCCCGGACCGCTTTATCGCGCCATTCATTGAGCAGATCCATATGCTTCTCCCGCATATATTCGGTGCCCATGACGCATTCTTTTTCGGCGGTGATTATCTTCGGCTGGGGAACCACCTCGGATTTTCCGCTGGCCATGTTGTACCAAACAGGGCTGGTTATCAACACGAGGAAGATAATCAACCCGACGATAATCTTTCCCGCATCATACATCGTGGTTACCCTCCTTTACTACTTCCGCTTCTGTTTCGGACGCCTTCGAACTGAGGAACGGTTCGCCGCGTAAATCGGTTCGATCCGGTTTTTCGCCCTTCATCACCAGGGCATTGCCGACCAGTTCATGAAGCGCCCCGACACTTACCCCTGGAGCCCAGAAATCGCAAACGGCCGGCAGGGTGGCTTTATCAATGGCACAGATACAACACAACATGTTGACCCCGTGCTTATCCTGAACATATCTGACGGCATTCCCCCGGGGGAAGCCGCCGCGCAGTCTCATCTCCAGGTTTTCATCGGTTCCCAGACCGGCACCGCTTCCACAACAGAAAGTTTGCTCCCGGATCGTGCCCTCGGGCATTTCATGGAAATAATTGCAGACATTATTGAGAACATAGCGTGGCTCCTCAAGAAGGCCCATCCCGCGGGCCGGGTTACAGGAATCATGGAAGGTGACCCGCCATTGATCGTTACGGGATTTGTCGAGTTTGATTTTGTTTTGGCGGATCAGATCCGCCGTAAATTCCGCAATATGTACCATTTTGGTCGACTTGGCATTATCGAACCGGGTCCCGGTTATCGGCGAAACCGGCACTTCAAGAAAATCCGCGGGACCGTTCAGAGTATCCATGTATTGATGAAGAACCCGCCACATGTGCCCGCACTCACCACCGATTATCCATTTAACCCCGAGATGTTTAGCCTCGGCGTAAATTTTCTGATTCAGTCGTTTCATGGTCTCGTAAGAATGGAATAAACCAAAATTGCCGCCCTCGGAAGCATAAGCGCTGAAAGTATAGTCAAGTCCGATTTCGTGGAATAGGGCCATATAACCCAGGAATCCGAAATAGTGGGGGTCACCGAAATAATCAGCCGACGGTACCACAAACAAAACCTCGGCGCCCTTACGGTTGACCGAAGCCTCGACTTTTATCCCGGTAATATCATGAAGATCATCGACCGCGAAATCGACACTGTCCTTAAAACCGTGTGGTTGAATTCCAAGATGGTTGCCGGTCCGGAGGCAATTGGCCGCCGGGGTTACAATCCAGTCGATATCACAGCCGACCAGACTCAGTAATTCGCGGGCCATCATGGTGATTTCGGCGGTATCGATCCCGTAAGGACAAAATAGGGAACAGCGCCGGCATTCGGTACATTGGAAGAAATAGTAAAACCATTCTTTCAAAGCATCAATGGTCAGTTCCCGGGCGCCGACCAGGCTGCCCATGATTTTTCCCGCCAGGGTGAAGTTGTTGCGATATACGGCACGGAACAGCTCGGCTCTCAGAACCGGCATGTTCTTGGGATCTCCCGACCCGATAAAATAATGGCACTTATCGGCACAGGCTCCGCACCTGACGCAGATATCCATGAACAATTTCAGCGAACGGTAGCGCTCCAGCCTGACTTTCATCCCCTCGAGAATGATTTCTTTCCAATTGTCCGGTAACTGCCAGTCATCATCGGATGGCTGCCATTTCCTTGGATTGGGCAGGCCGAGATATTCGACGCTCTTGGGTATAGCACTGTAATTGAAGGAGCCTTTTTTAAAGACGGTCGGAGTTTGCATCCACCCGGTTTTGGGGGGCGTGTAATCTACTTTTGCCAGTTGTTCAGGTTTATATTTTTCCGACATATCTATTCCTTATCCAGGGGCATTCCCGCACCCTTAATCAATTCCCGGAACTCATCTTCCCATTCCTCGTATGAATGACCCTTAACCGGGTAATCCCAGGGGTTTATATGCCGGCGCACGCGGCTGTTGTTGGCCAGGTTCCGAGTGGGACTTAGGAAAACCCCGCCCATATGCATCAATTTACTAATCGGGAAATAGACCAGAAGCAAACTGACCAGGAACAGGTGCAGATAAAACATGGCCCCGATTCCGGAGACGACTGCGGGATTGAAATTGATCAACCCGATTACCATCTCTTTGACCGCTATGATATCCACCCGCAAACCCGTAAAATATCTCATCATGACCCCGGTGGTTCCGATGGCCAGAAGTAAAAACAGCGGAAAATAATCGGATTCCAGCGAAATATACCTGACCTGAGGGATAACGACCCGTCTTAAGAAAAGATACCCGACTGCCCCCAAAAAGATGAAATCGGTCATATATATAACGGGGACACCCACCTGCATTAAACCATCGAGATTTTGAATGAGTTCAATAATCCGGGGGACCGGTTCCATGAAAAACCGGAAATGCCTGATGACAATAACGAGAAAAGTGTAATGAAAGGCGAGACCGCCCAGCCAGAGCCATTTGTTGCCGCCGTATATAATCCGGCCATCCCTGATATCGGCTTTGGTATTTCTGAAGAGTGATCTGAAAAACAGAATCTCAAGAAGCATCCGGCCCAGAACACCCCAGATATTGGAGGGGCTTTCAAGATTATTGGCTTTAATCCACGGTAATGATTTTTGTTGCCCGGCGGTTGTGGGAATTCGAAAAGGTACCGGCGAACGCGCCCATTTGACGACCCGGTAGATTATTCCCACGATGAACAACGCCACCGCGAGGTAGGGAATAATTACGCCGAAGAGGTAATGCCACTGAAGCAACGATACCCCCAGCAGGGCCAGGCAAATAAGGGCGAGTAAGATAAACAAAGAATACAATCCTCTCATTTACCTTAATCTCCTTTTATGGTAAAAATATCACTTGTTTTCATATCATAATCCCGAGTCCGGATCGGGAATCCCGTATTTTTTATTAAGACGTTCGATCAGTTTCATACCGCCCGCACGGGCCTGGCGGATACGAATCTCATAGACCTGTTCACGGCATTTCGAATAGGTATCAAAGATTATCAGGGCCATCCGATCGATACGATTTTCGAAATCGACAAGTTCATCAACCAGATTATGGGTGATGATCGAATTACCTATAGTATCTCTGATTATTTTTTTGAGGATAAAAATGAATTCCACCGCCTGCGAGGGGGTAAAATCCTGGATCGACCTGATCCGGACGATATCATCGACTGCCGATTCGATTTGGGCGGTATTAAAATCAGCCAGTAATTCATCCAGCAGTATGGCGACACCATTGGAAATTGCCTGCCCCACCGGGTTTTGGAACCGGTCTTTTTGCCGGGCAAAAAACTTCACCGAATCGGGTGGATATGTTTCCAGGATCGAACGGATCCAGCCGTTTTCGATATCCCGGCGATGTTCGTTCAGCACTTCAATTAAATTCATTGGCCCAAAGCCGCAGTAGTCCCGTTAACAAAAATAATGCGGGGTTTTTCGGAAATATAAATACCCCCGAAAGGCCCCGCAAATTCAAACGAATAAGTTACACACAGCCGGTTGGTTTGGGAAGACCCGCCACTTTGCAGGCGCCCTTGGCCGGTCCCGATGGATACAGTTCATATACCTTTTTCAATGAGAATCCGGTCTCTTTGCAGAGCTTCCGAATCATCGGGGCGATTCCGAATTTCAGGTAATAATCACGAAGATAGTTGGCCAGTTTCCAGTGCTCCTCAGTCATTTCATTGACACCCTCGGTCGTCGCGAGAGCTTTGGCAACTGCTTCGTTCCACTGATCCGGTTCCTGCATGAAACCGTCTTCATCGACCTCAATTTTGATATCGCCTTGTTCAAATATAGGCATTGATACTCCTCCTTACAGTTGTTATTAGTCTAAATAAAGTACTCTCATATTTTTAATGCATCTCTATATAACCGCAAGGGCAGTTCTCGGCGCATTTCTTGCAACCGTTACAGAATTCGAGCTTGAATTTGTATTCCGCACCCTTTACAAGCGGTTTAATAACCGCATTATCCTGGCAATAACTCCAGCATGATCCGCAATCGAAACACATTCCGCAACTCATACACCGCTTGGCTTCCTTGATGGCTTCTTCATCGGTATAAGTTTTGACGATTTCGGCATCAAGTTTACCGAGCCGTTCTTCAACCGGTATTTCCGTGATAGGGGTTCGATCCATCTTTTCATAGTAATCGAGTTTCATCTTATCGAAACGGATAACGCCCATGGGATGCGGTTCCACCGGCAACGCTTTACCGGCGAGAAGTTCGTCGATAGCCAGAGCGGCCCTTCGGCCGTGATAAATGCCGTCAATGACCAGACCTAGGTTAATATTATCACCGCCCGAGTATATTTTATCGGATTTGATCGATTTGTACTTCTCATCAACTTTAATCCAGTCGCGGCCCTCGATCAAATCATCGAATCCTTTGAAATCAGGGGCCTGGCTGATAGCCGCAATCAGGGTGGTGAATTTCAGATCATAGGTGTCGCCCTCGATCGGTACCGGCCGCCGGCGTCCGGAATCATCGGGTTCACCAAGTTCCATCCGCTGGCATTTCATCCCGATTGCCCGGCCGTTTTCCTGGTAAATTTCTATCGGGGCGGCCAGAAGATCAATCCTGACACCTTCTTCCTCGGCGCCGGTAATTTCTTCATCAATGGCCGGCATTTCCGCCCTGGTCCGGCGGTAGAGTATGGTTGCTTCGGCTCCCAGGCGGCGGGCCACCCGGGCGGCATCGATGGCGGTATCGCCCCCACCGATAACAACCACATTATCTCCCACTTCAACCTTCTCACCGGCGTTGACCTTATGCAGGAAATCAGTCCCCGTCCAGACATTCTCGGCTTCCTCGCCCTTGACCCGGAGTTTGAGACCCTGATGCGCGCCAATAGCTACGAAAGTGGCTTTGTAATCGCGGCGGAGATCATCAATGCTGATATCATTGCCGACCGAAGTATTCAACTTGAGTTCCACTCCCATATCCAGAATCCGATTGATTTCGGCGTCCAGGATATCCTGCGGTAGACGATAATCGGGAATACCGTAACGGAGCATTCCGCCCGTTTTCGGAAAAGCTTCAAAGACAGTAACTTTATAACCGCGCCGAGCCAGCTGGTAGGCACACGACATCCCGGCCGGGCCGGAACCGACCACCGCGATCTTTTCCGGGCGGCTTTCCTCAACCAGCATTTTCGGTTTCAACTTCTTATTCAGACCGAAATCGCCGATATAGCGTTCCACTTTATTGATACTGACAGCACCCTCTTTTTCTTTCCGATTGCACTCCGATTCGCAGGGGTGAGGACATACCCGACCGCAAACGGATGGGAAAGGCGTTTTTTCCAGAAAAATATAAAAAGCTTCCTTAAAAGCTTGCTCGGGTGTTTTCCCGAGACTCTCGGCCTTCTGGATGGTCATCAACATTTTTCTGATTGGATTATAATTCGGGCAGTTGTCACCGCAGGGCGGCCTCTTTTCGACAAATTGCGGTCGTAGCGGAGAGGTCTCAACACTTGATCCGCCGGCCGACCGGCTGATACCGCCAAGACCTTTTTTCTTTTTCTTGACTATTTTTGCCATGATATTACTCTCTCAAAATAGTTATATCACTGTCGGAACAATTTTCGGTTGGCCTCTCCAGTATTCCGGCAGGTCATTTTGAATTAACTTCCCGATTCCATAATCATTATTTATACACACCGGTTCAGATTGCGATTCTGAAACCACCGGCAATTCCCTTTCCGCGACCCTGTCTGTACTTAATGGCCTTCTTTACCAGCGCCGGCGCCCAGCTTTTCACACCATCGGCATGGATATGCAAATAACAGGCAAGAGTATTGCCGCTGACTAAACCATCCCGCCCCTGACCCAATCCGCAACCGGTTTCGACCAGCATACAGCTTTCCGAAATTTTCTGGTCCGGAGCCGGTTCGGAATAGTGGAACTCGTGACCTCGAATTACTTGACCGGTTTCGAAAAACGGGTTGGGTTGATCAATGGTAATAATGGAATAACCGTGACCGACCGGTTGCCGGTTCATTATCAAATCTATTGGAAAAACCCCGGCCATGGGGTACCTATTATCATTCCAGGTAATTGACCGCGAAAGATAAATCAAACCGCCGCATTCGGCATAAATCGGCAAACCGTTTTCGGCGGCATTTTTAACCGACGCCAGCATGGTTGTATTTGCAGCCAACCGCTCGGCCTGGGTCTCGGGGAAACCACCCCCGATATAAAGCCCGTCCAGGTCGGGAAGATATTTATCATCAAGCGACGATATCGCCACCAGTTCGGCCCCGGCCGCCCTGAGAGCCTCCAGATTTTCCGGATAATAAAAGGTGAAAACAGAATCTTTAAAGTACCCGATGCGAACCACCGACCGAACACTATCAGTGGTGACCGATCGGGGCGATTCCAGCGGTTCGGCCTGCCGGGCGATTTCAAGGATACGATCCAGATCAAGATAATTGCTGGCGATATCAGTAAGTCTCCCGGTTAATTCCGGCCCGAATCCGAATTCGGACGGAGTGGTCAGACCCAGATGCCGTCCGGGAATGAACACCTCCTCACTATCCAACCGGGGAATAGAGCCAAGGACAGGAAGATGACAATATCTTTCGATGGTATCGGCCACGATGTTCCGATGGCGGATTCCTGCCGCCCGATTGATTATAACCCCGGCAAATCGAATTTTTGGGGCGAAGTCGATACATCCCTTAATCATGGCCGCCATCGTACGAGTAACCTTGACGGGAGTGACCACCAGAATAACCGGGGCTTGCAGTAATTCGGCAAGCCCCGCAGTGCTGTGTGTCCCGTCAACATCACGGCCATCAAAAACACCCCGATTGCCCTCGATCAGGGCCAGGTCGGTTCCGGCGGCATGAGCCGCGAAAGAACCCAAAACCTCATCCGGATCGACCATGAAAGTATCCAGATTACGGCAAGGCGTCCCGGCCATATAACCGAGCCAGGCGGCGTCGATATAGTCCGGACCCTTTTTAAAAGCCGCGATCGACAGCCCTTTGCGCGAAAGAGCCGCAAGGATACTTAAACTGACAATCGTTTTGCCTGAATCACCGGCCAGACCGGCAATTACAAGCCTGGGTGTCATAACTGCCATAGAAATCCAAAACCCGGGGCGCCGGGTATATTTCAGTTAGCGGCGCCCTCTTTATGCGGAATCTCAAGGAAGCTGCCGCCGAAATATGTGTAAACACATTTTCCGGAATCAACAAGCTGCTTGATTGCCTGCTTGCAGACCTGTTTGTCGACACCTTCGGCTCCATACAACTGTACCATGGCCTTGGTGAGATCCATCGGTTTGAGTTTCTTGACGCCCATGGCGTCTTTGACCATGTTATACATGGCCTCGGCGATTTCATCAACAGTCTTTGCCATTTTCAATCAACCCCTTCCTTAGAAGGTTAAATGTGTCGAACGCTTGAAAGTCAAACCGGCATACTTGAAGTCATCAATGTGTTCCTTCTGGAATTCAATTCCGGAAAGCCTGAAAAACTTCGGCCAGCCGATTCTTTCAATCCATTCGCCCATTCTCTCATACTTCTTGGCATGCTTGGCCCATAGTTCGACCAGATTCCGAATGGCCTCGGTCACTTCCGGCCAGCGTGGCGGGTTGTTCGGTATGAAGGGAATGGCAAGTTTGGAAAACATGGGTTCATGGCGGGCATTGGAAACCTTGCCGCCGACCCAGATCGAAACACCGTCATTGAGCGGGTCGTTCAAAGGCATGGCCGGACAGACGGTATAACAGTTGGCGCAGAACATACAGCGTTCTTCAATAACCTCGACCGACGGGTTGCCGTCAACCGTGGCCGGCCGGATGGCCGCTGTCGGACAGGAAGCCGATACGTTGGGAATCTCGCACAGCTTGTTGACCTTGGAATGGTCGACTTTTGGCGGGCGACGATGGATACCGAGAATTGCGATATCCGAACAGTGGACGGCACCGCACATATTCAAACAGCAGGCCAGCGCGATTCTCAGTTTACCGGGCAATTTCCTCTCTTCGAAATATTCGATGAGATCGTCCATGACGCACTTGACAACCCCCGATGCATCAGTGGCCGCCGAGTGGCAGTGAACCCAGCCCTGGGTGTGAACAATAGCCGTGATGGCATTGCCGATACCGCCCACGGGATGACCGAGTTCCTTGAGATCGGCAATCAATGGATCGATATTTTCTTCCTTGGTTAGAAGGAATTCAATATTGTGACGGCTGGTGAAACGCAGATAACCGTCACAATACTTGTCGGCCAGATCACAGTAGATGCGAATCTTCTGAATGCTGATCAAACGCCCGGAGGCGGCTCTAACCGTATAGAGCTTGGCCCCGGATTCGGATACATGCACCATGACACCGGGCTTGAGAATCTCATGATATTGCCACTTGCCGTAGTTTTCTTTAATAATCGGCGGCAAAAATCGCTCGTAATGGGGAGGCCCGAAATCGGTCCTTCTTTCCTGCATTGCTTCTGCCATATTTTATACCTCAAAAAATCTAAAATTTCCGGTTTATTATGATTCTTCTTCCTCTTCTTCGCCGTCGTCCTCTTCGTAATACTCCTCATAGAAGACATACGGATTCTCACGCGGATGAGCCACCATTTCGGGTATTGGATCGACTCCGATGGCATCAAGGAAATTGCCCATCCCGACGCGCTGGATGAATTCTCCGACGCGTTCACGGTTTTTGCCTTCATCACCCCAGACATCCCAAATCTTATCAACGAGATTCTTGATCTCGCTGTAAGGCGGCTTAATTTTGACAAACGGGACGATGACCGAGGACAATAGAGCCCCCTCGATGATCGGAGCCTTGGCACCAAGAAGAAGGGTGGCGCCGCGGTCTTTGCCCGGCCGCAGAGCCTTGGGCATGACATTGATACAATGCATACAACGGACGCAGTATTCGTTGGCAATATTAAGTTCCCTGCCATCCCAGTCCATGCACTTGGAGGGGCAATTATCGACCACATCGGCCTTGATGTCCATGCCGCGGTCGGCATACTCACGAACGGCATCTTGGTTAATCTGGATGCTGTCGCGCCAGGTGCCGATAACGGACAGATCAGCCCGGGCTATCGCGGCGACGCAGTCGTTGGGACAACCCGACATTTTGAATTTGAACTTGTAGGGAAAAGCCGGCCGATGCAGTTCATCCTGATAATGCATGGTCAGGTCATAGGTGAGAGCCATGGTGTCATAGCAGGCCCATTCGCAACGCGCCATCCCGCAACAGCAACTCGGAGTCCGCAGGTCGGAACCGGAACCGCCGATATCGAAATCAATCTTCTGCAGATCGGAGAAGGTCGGCTCCAGTTGATCGGTGGTGGTGCCCAGGAGAATTAAGTCACCCGTCGAGCCATGCAGGTTGGTCAGGCCCGAACCGCGTTTTTCCCAGATATCACATATCTTGCGCAGAGCGTCGGTGGTATAGAACCAGCCGGACGGATGATTGATACGCATCGTATGAAAATGTGAAATGTTCGGCCATTTGTCCGGAAGGTCGGAATAACGGCCGATAACGCCGCCGCCGTAACCCATGACGCCGACAATGCCGCCATGTTTCCAGTGGCCGATTTTCTCATTATAGGATTGTTCCAGCTGCCCGAGAAGGTCCCCGGCCATCGGGTTGGTCTTGGCCGCCATTTTTATCTCTCTGACAAAACTGGGCCATTTACCTTTCTCAAGCTCATCAAGTTTTGGGGTTTTTGGGATATTGTCCGCCATTTTGTCTCCTTAATTTATTCGGTAAGTTTTTTTAAGTTTTCCTAATCCAATGGCGATGGTAAGCTATTCTTAGAATTTGCATTAAAACTATTCACATAATCTCAGTTATAAACTGAGTAAAATAAAGATTCACGCCAAATCCTTTTCCCACTAAAGATTAATTCTAATTAATTTGCTAATATTAGTCAAGGATATTTTGTGAAAAATTTCATTATCTTTTTCCTGTTTTTTAATGGGTGAGTTTGTTGTTTTGAAAGTTCGAATGCCCTAACATTTTAAATATTAACAGGTTATGGGTTGGCGGAGAAAAAAACCTCCGTGATTGCCATAAAAACCAAATTTGCTGTTTGCCTTAATATCCCTAAATCTGGTCTATTTTAAAATTCTCATCCGGAAGAATTTTGGTCAAATAAAAAGACCCCCGAATAAGAACAGGGGTCTTTTCCTGAGATCAAGATTCTTTATTTACATACCTTTATAAGGATTGGGTCCGACCGATTCGATGGTCTCCAGAAAATCATCGAAAATTTTCGGAATCTTGTCAAAATCCGAAATAGCCAACTCATGCAACTCGACCCGATCCTCCTCGAGAACCAGCTGCTTCAACTTGTCCCGGACATTATCCATTCTGGTGTTGGCCAATTCACTCCCGCGAATGAAATGGCACTGGTAATCATCACCCTTTTTACACCCGATCAGAATAACCCCGTCGAAGCCGCTTGAAAGGGCATCACCGACCCAGATGGTATTCATAGAACCAAGGCACCTGAGAGGAATGATTCTGATCATGGCATTATACTGCATTCTTCTGAAGGCCGCCATATCGACTGCCGGAAGAGCATCGTTTTCACAGATAAATGCCAGGATACGCGGTTTTTCCTCAAACTCATCGGGCACATGGATGGATTTGATCATCTTGGACATCTGGTTGATATTGTAATTCTTAAAGGTGATGATCCGCTCCGGGCAGGCCCCCATACAGATACCGCAACGGCGGCAACGGAACGGGTGCGGTTGCGGCGTCCCCTTGGCGTCCTCGTCCAAAGTCCCGAAAGGACACTCTTCGGTACAGCGCTTGCACTGGGTGCAACGCTGGAGGAAGAATTCCGGGATGGAAAGATCACCGGAGCGGGGGTGAACCGCCTGGCCCTTGGCCACGGCTTCCACCGCCTGGATGGCTTTCATTCCGGCTCCGTAGGCATCGTTAATACTGCTGGCGAAATCCATCGGATTGCGAACCGCTCCGGCCGCATAAATGGCCGTTCGTCTGGTTTCGTACGGAAAACAGATAAAATGCGAATCAGGATAGCCGTACTTCAGGGTTGGCAGATCAGTTCCCTGCCGATATGTCAGATTCAGGATTTTGGCTCCCGGTTCGGCGGCCTCGGCCGCTTTTTTACCATCGGATGTTTCACCCTCTTTGATGTCCTCGGATTTCGCGGTTTCTTCAGTGGTTTTCTCGGTCTCTTCCAGGATCTTATCAGCCACCTTTGAGGTCGGCACCATTCCCGTGGCCAGCACCACCATATCGGTTTTAAGCCTGATATCTTCGTCCAGAAGAGTCTCTTCTACATCAATAATCAACCTGCCGTCATCATCCTTGGCTACCCCGGCTATTTCACCTTTGGTCATGAAAATGCCATCGTCTTTCTGAACATTGGCATAAAACAATTCGAATTGAGCCGGTGAACGGAGGTCTTTATAGATGATATAAACTTTAGCTTCGGGATACTGCTCACGGATATACCGGGCCTGCTTCAGCGAAACCCGGCAACATACCGCCGAGCAGTAGGGAAGATGGTCCTGATCGCGGGATCCGGCACACTGAATAAACGCCACGCTTTCAACCGGGCCGCCATTCGAGGGGCGTTTTATCCCGCCATTATTGACCATCTCTTCGATTTGAATATTGGTGACAACATCGGGCGACAGACCATAGCCCAGATGGCCGAGTTTATTGGCATCATATGGTCTCCAGCCGCTGGCCTGAATTATAGCCCCGGTTTTCAGCTCCGTGGTCTGACCATTACTTTCCAGGACAACCTCGAATTTACCCGGTTCACCTGAAATCTTTTTAACTTTGGTGGATTTATGTAGAGCGATGTTTTTATGCTTGCTGACAACATCGACCAGTTCCTCAAAACCGGGATTCTCCAGTTCGTCATAAGGTGGATGTTTGGGAAAGACCTTTTTGAATTTGGCCGCCCAGCCCCCCAGCTGATTTTCCTTTTCCACCAGGACAACTTTGTACCCGGCTTCGGCGGCCGCCCGAGCCGCTGTCATGCCGGTCATTCCGCCTCCGATGACAAGAATATCTTTGCTGGTTTCTTCGATAAAAGGAACCGGCGGTTCCCCGTGAGAAACCTTGGCAATACCCATTCTGACATAATCCTCGGCCAGCATCTGGGTGTCCTCGTCATTGGCCGGATGGGTCCAGGCGACATATTCCCGCAGACTGACCCGGTCGGTTAAAATCTCCGGACCGAAATCAAACAGCTCGGGAAATGTCCGGCCGGAACAGGCACAGATAACAACCCGATTTAACTGCTGCTCGGCAATATCGCGGTGAATTTCCTCAATGGCCTCTTTACTGCAGAGAATTTCTTTGTTCTTGCATACGGCACATTTGCCGGCTTCGCTTTCCTTTATCAACTGATCTATATCAAGGCTTTTCCCGATTTCGCAGCCCTGGCATATATAAACTCCAATTTTCAGATCCATGACCCTACCTCCTCGCCCCGGTGATGACTGCTTTCAACGCGGCTCCGGTGGCATCCTGAATGGATGCGGAAACATCCAGCGGCCGCATAACCGTTCCGGCCCCGATAACGCCGGTGTTCGAATCGGGGATAATAAAACCGTTGTCATCCAGCGGCGTCTCCAGTGGCGGCGGATCATCGGCCGTATTCGGCACCATCCCGGTCGCCAGGACCGCCATATCGACTTCCGTTTTCACGATTTTCCCGGTTAGCGTATTTTCGGCATGGAGAATAAGATTCCCGTTGGCGGGATTCTCCTCGATCTTGGCCACTTTGCCGCGGTGGAAATGGAGTTTCTCATCACTCTGCATTTTCACGTAAAAATCCTCGAGACGGCCGGGAGACCTGACATCGATATAAAATATATAAACCTCCGCCTCGGGATACTGCGTCCGCACATAGGTGGCATGTTTCATGGAAGCCAGACAGCAGATGGCCGAGCAGTAGGGCAGATGATTTTCATCCCGGGAACCGGCGCACTGGACAAAACCGATACTTTTTATTTCCTGCTGATCAGACGGTCTAACGATTTTCCCCTCGGTCGGGCCGCTTTTGGAAGCCAGACGCTCCATGATAACATTGGTAATGACATTCTTATATCGGCCAAAACCAAGATTGTCGATTTTAGTGGCATCATATGGTTTCCAGCCGGTGGCCCAGACAATGGCTCCCACCTTGGCGGTAATAGTCCGGGGCTGCATATCCAGTTCAATTGCTCCGTACTGGCAGACCTCGGCACATTTTTTCATACGCTCGTCACTGACAAAGGCCGGATCGATCACATATCGCTGGGGATAAGCCATGAAATGGGGAATATAAATAGCCCTGGTTTTATCCAGGCCATAATTGAAATCATTATCGCGCTCGATCTCACAGACACTGGCGCAGTCACCGCAACAGGTGCATTTTTCGTTGACAAAGCGAGGGTTGAGTTTTATCCGGACTTCGTAGTTACCCGGTTCTCCGGAGACACTTTCGATCTCGGCCAGGGTCAGAACCCTGATGCTGGGATTGAGCCGGATTCTTTTCAGGTTGATTTCGATTCCACAGGTCGGTGGACAGAGTTTCGGGAAATACTGGTTCATCGCCGCCACGCGACCGCCAATTGACGGTTGTCGTTCGAGAAGAATCACCTTTTTGTCGATTTCGGCAGTTTCGATGGCGGTGGTCATACCGGTAATACCACCACCGACTACCAGGGTGTCGGCTTTTATCTGGCCATCAACCGGTTCAAATTCTGCCATGTTGCACTCCTCCAGGTCATGCCCCAACTACATGAGGGCGAATGACTTTTAATTCTGTCGCCATGCTTTGTTTGTTAAATATTTCACAAGGATGGCTATGTGTATTTAACTTTTTCCAAACCCACGTTCTTATAGAGAACTAAACTAATAATAATATTGCTGTTTTGTCAAGTGATTATATTCACAAAGCCGGACCAGTATTCGGCGGAAGAATGGCATTCCGGAAGGGAAAAGTAAGCAGGATACCATGAATATTAAAAAAGGATGGCTTTAACCAAGCCATCCCCGTAAATTGATCAACGCCATCTTATTGACAGACAGGTTCGGGACCGTTCCGGTGGAGGTAGTTGATAATATAGCCAACATCCAGAAGATTAATTCTATTATCCTGGTTGACGTTTCCGGCTGACTCCGGGTCCGGAGGCGGACCGTTGCGATAGAGGTAGTGGATCAGATAAACCGCATCGAGAAGATTAACGCTTCCGCCGCCATCCGCGTCCCCGCAGATGAAATCGACAATATAAACCGCAAATATATCCGAATAGTCGGACCATGAAACCCCGTCGAAAGTCCTGAACCGCCAGTAATATAACGAGTTGGGGCTGATGTCCGAGTCCTGCTTATATTCCGGCCGGCTCAATCCATCAATATCTATAATCGGAGATCGGAAATCATAATACCTGTCCAGCTGGAACTGGTAGCTTAAACCATCGGGATTGGCGATCAGGCCGCTCCAGTTGAAATTGGGTCTTGTCAAGCCCGTTTGCCCGTTTTCCGGCTGAATTGACGATACCGGCTCAACGGTATAATAAAACACCAGTTCTTCACGGCCGGCGGGTAACTCGTAGTCGCGGAATAAGGTTGCCTTTTTATTTCCGATTCTAATGTCGGTGGAGAAGGTCTCTCCGGTGGAGGCGTTTGGCCTCGGTGTTATGACAATTTTGTACCGTCCATTCTGAAGATTATAATCGACTGCCTGTTCATCGACAGAATTATCATTATCGACATCATATCGTTCGTAAGCGGCTCCCGCGACCGTCCGATAGTTTTTGGAGATTTTCATCCCCAGCGGATTTTCAACCCCGACAGAAACATTGGAATATCCGGTGGTCGTCATAACATTGGAGAGAATAGCCTTGTCGGGGTACATATTTATCGCCGCCGCAATGCTGTCGCTCTTAAGCGGGCCGCATATAAAATCGGGATTGCCGTCCCGATCCAGATCTCCGGTGGCCATGGCATGGGTGGCCGAATCGGAGGACATGTCGATTTGTAATGAATCGGCAAAAGTGCCATCACCGAACCCCCGGAACATCACCAGAATGCCATTGGTGGCATCCGAGGCCACCAGATCGAGATTATTATCCTGGTCGATATCGGCGATAGCCAGGCTGTAGGCTGTTCCGGAAGTATACAGCGTGTCAAGGCTCGTAATTCCGCCGTTGCCGTCACCCAGACCAACTGTTATAAAGCTTTTTACGCCATAATATTCGTCAATAGGAGTAACAAAGGCGAAATCAGCATTACCATCGAGATTAAAATCTGCAAAAGGTTCATTGATGGAAGCCGCCAGAGTCAAGGCTCCCAGATCAAAGCTGGAGGCCTGGGTGAAATTACAAAATCCATCATTTAGATAGATTCCCCCTTCGCCGCTGGGATCAAGCGCCAGAATGTCATCGATGCCATCGTTGCTGAAATCATTGGTGTAAACTGTCTGTCCGTAAAACGGCAGACTGACCATAGAGGGGAAATCACCCGTTCCATCACCAAGATAGAGATTATAATAGGCGCTGATTAGATCAGGATAAGCATCATTATTGAAATATCCGGTTGCCAGTCCTGCCAGGCTGGTATTACCATGAAGCAATGATCTGACTGTGAAAGTCCGATCACCATTATTAAGATATATCCAGGTACGGTCCCCGCTGCTGGTCACGATATCGATAAGTGAATCGGCATTGATAAACTCTGTTATCACGGAGGATGCATACTGTGATGCTCCATTGAAAACCACCGGTTCTTCAAATGTCCCATCACCTGAACCGAACATGATATGAATATACATATCCATCATAAAACCGACATATACGATATCTATGTAGCCGTCGTTATCCAGATCAACAACATCAAATGCGAATACCATATCGGGATAAAGTTTGATGACTTCGAAACTGAGATCCTCATCGGCGGCACAGGCCGACCCGGTCGCCATTTGCCCGGCCATAATAAAACCCAGAGTTAGGCATAAAATGACCGACAAATTGTTTAAGATTCCTTTAAACATAAACCCTCCTGGTTTAATGGAAAAGTGCTTTTAATGAGAAAATCCTGAAAATCCCGTTAAATAAATATACTTAACTTATTCAGAATTAGTCAATAATATACAATAACAGAGAAACGGATTTAATATGGATACGTTTAAATAAATATTAAAAAATTAAGGAAAATTATAATGGGGATGGCTTAAAACAGCCACCCCCATTCGCATCGAGAGATGAGTCTCTCTCTTATGGGCAATACGGCTTGGGGCCGCTTTTATACAGATAATTTATTACATATGTGACATCCAGCAGGTTAACCAACCCGCTTCCGTCAACATCGCCGACCTCAGGTATCGGTGCCGGCGCCGCCCCTCCCTGATAAAGGTAATTAATCAGCCGGGTGGCATCAAGAATATTGATCGCGCCGCTGGCATCGATATCGCCGACCAAAGGCGGCGTGGCGTTGATTATCAGTTCCACCACGGCATGCCAGTTTGGATCTTCCTGGGGACACGGATTGGCAATATCGCCGACACATACCTCCAGAATCATGGTCGTGCCGGTATCCAGACAGACCGGATAAAAAACCCAATGCCCGGTCTCAGCATCGATTTCTCCGGGACCGGATACGATTGAAAAGGTGAGCGGATCGGGTGGATCATCCGGATCCTGAGCCGTGAAAGTATACTCGAACCCGCCCTGACAGTCATTTATCAGCTGGGTCGGGTAATTATCGAAAACCGGGGGATTATTGGGCAGTACGCTTATATATAAATCGACATGTTCGCCATAAAATCCGGCGGCTTCGGCCGAAATCAGGGTTGGTGTCGATCCCGTATAGTATATCTGCATCAGGTTTATCAAACCGGGATCGATTTGAGGTGGATCAGCAAATGGAGCCTCTCCCCAATTAGCCGCCACGAGTATAATCAGCGTGTCATTGATCAGGTCAAATCCGGCGGACAGGTTTTCGGGCACATTGTCAATCCAGATATTCTGTGCCGAATCAAGTTCCGGCGTAAAAAAGCGCAAGTATAATCCGCCGCCGGCTTTCTCAAAGGCCGTTTTAATCGTCAGCGATGAATCGGATTCGTTTTCGACACACAATAAGCCGTTAAAACTCGTGAAAGTCATCGGCGGATAATAGGGATATGGAGTCGCATAACCCAGAATTACCTGTTGCAGGTAAATAAAATCTTCCATGGTCAGCGGAATGCCGTCGCTCTTGACATCGGAAGTGGCTATCTGACCCTCCTGGTTTATGGTAAAGGCCGATAAGCCGTAGAAAAGGTAATTGGTGAATGTGACAAGGTCGGCGATTTCGTATCCGATTCCATTCAGATTCAAATCACCGATATCAAGAATACTGTCACAGGCCGTGAAAATAGCACCGTTTTTGAAATCGATCAGCCGGACCGGTGGAGAGGGAACAGATGGATTGATGCATTCTTCCGGCGTTCCGTAACACGTCGGAAAATCATCATCGGGATCGGTGATATTGATATCCCCATAATCATATACCTGATCGGATACGGCCAGAATGACATCCGAACCGTCGTAATAAGCAACGGCATTGTCCCCGCAGTCCTTCCATAAAAATCTCAGGGGCAGGATTTCACATCCGGTCAAATAGCTTTCATTTAAATCCAGGTTCAGATAGAAAAGAACGGTTCCATCCGGGATTATTTTCTCGAGCGCCGTATGCTCGCCATTGGCCATATCTGCCACAGCGATAACCCGAAGCAGACCGGGAGGGAATGTTCCACCGGGGGAGACCTCGGACTCAAAGCGGTAACTGAAATACTCCCATTCATAGTTGCCGGGAATATCGAATACCTCGCCTGGCGTCACGCTGACCGAGTCAAGAGCTTCTGAATTGATATTAATAAGAAAATCAAAACCGCCCATCGGTTCATCGCCGGTCGTTTTGGTCACCGGGATTGAAACCAGGGAACCGACCGGGACATTATTCAGCGAGCCGGTTTCGATACCAAAAGGGGTCGGTTCCTGCGCGTAAATTTCTTCAACGGTAAGGGTAACCAATTCACCCTGACGGTTGGAAGCCTGGGCCGATATGAAATCGGGCGTCTCGCCATTGTAAACGATTTCAAGAATATCGGCCGGACCCGCCGGTATATAGGCTGAATCGTTATAAGGAATCGGCGGTACCACCAGGATCTTAAGGGAATCATGATCGAATCCGTAACTGAGGTCCATATATTGAATGGTCGACGCGCCTGTTATGGTAAAATCACCGGTGACAGCCAGTTCCGGGGCGTAAAACACCAGATGAATCCCTCCGGCATCTTCCTCGAAGTCGGACTGCACTATAATCGAACTGCCGGTATAATTCAGATACAATATACCGGACGAGGTTATTTTGGTCTGAAGCGGGCCTTTTAAGAGGGAACCATCAATAATTCTCAGAAGATAAACATAATCTGCGACCGATAGTACTATTCCATCAAGATTAACATCGGTTGCCGCTATCTGGCTTTCAACATTGATGGTGAAAGCCTCCAATCCATAGAGGAAATAGTTTGAAAACACCACCGCATCGGCAATCTCATATTGAATGCCGTTCAAATTGATATCACCGATATATTCGGGACCGATATCACAGGCAATTTCAATATAACCACTGACAAAGTCGACCACCCGCTGGGGAGAATTGGAATTCAGGCTGTCGATACAAAAGTCCGGAACCCCGGAATAAGTGGGCAGAAAAGCCGAGGAGTCGGATATTTCACTGCCGTCGAAGTCATATACATTATCCGATACTCCCAGGAATATTTCGCCCGGATCATTGCCAAAGGCAATGGCATTGTCGGTGCAATCCATCCAGTAAAAACGCATGGGCACTACTTGACAGGCATAATCCGGATTGGAATTAATATAAACAGTGAAATAAAATAGAACGGTTTCATCGGGAATCGACAACTGAATAGGGTGATGGGGTCCATTATTCAGATCAGCCACGGCGACAAATCGAACCAGGGCCGAGGGACAGGCGGTTCCGCAACCGCTGTTATCGGTCTGCCTATAGGTGAAATACTCCCACTGGTAACCGCCGCTGTCATTGAATATTGTTCCGCCGTGAGCGTTCATCAGAGTCAGCGGCCCGGAATCATAGCCGATCAGAAAATCAAAGCCGTGCATCGGCTCGGATCCGGCCGTTTTCAGGACCGGAACCAAAACGGCGGTACCCATATTGGCCAAAGGAGGTGACTCAATTTCGATACGATATGGTATGATTTCATCGGCCCGGACACCGGATATGGCTGTACCCATGGCGATGAGAATCAATGCCGCAATGATTATATGCGGCCGCCTGCTGGTAAACTTGGTTAACATCCCTCTCACTCCTTTTTAAAAGGTACTCTCAAGGTGGAAATTATCGGGCACTATTCTCAATAAAAGTTGTCCTCTGATCGGCTTCCGCGGGCGGCCCGACCCGCCCGCAGAAGCATTTGCAGAACCTGCAGACCCCAATAATATACGGAATTATCCAGATAAAGCAAGTTAGTATTTTATTGGGGGAAAGCAGGCTCTGTCCCTCCCGCCGATTAAACAGAAAATCCTATTAATATTTGGCTGGATATCGTCTCCGGGATAAAAACCCGAAAATCCCCGACGCCAGCGGGAAAGTATTTCGGATCAGATAATTTACGACGGATAATCGATTGATAGAAAAAAACAAACCTAAGAAAACCGAAATAACCATTACCGCCGCCATCATCCCGGAGTAAATTCCAATTCCTCCGAAACTTAAAAGTTAAAGGTTAATTTAAAACTTTAGCGGTATGACTATTTCTACCTCAGCAGTATGTGAAGCAATTGTCGGGATAGCCTCAGCGATTAATATCACTATTAAAGTATATATTAACATCACCCATTTGTCAAGAAAAAAAATCAATTTATTGGCAATCCGGTTCCGGCCCGTCTTTATAAAGGTAATTTATCAAATATGTGACATCAAGTATATTGACCGCCCCGCTTTTGTTGACATCGGCGGCCTCCACCGGCGAAGGACTCGGCCCATCTTTATAAAGATAATTAATTAAAAAAGTGACATCGAGAATATTAATCGCGCCGCTTCCGTCGGCATCGCCGCAGATAAAGACATTATATGCGGCCACTATGAATGATAATGTGTCCGCCCGGCAGAAATCGCCGACAATAACGGTTACCGATTCCGCCGTTTCTTCGGAAGGAGTTGTGCCGACCAGGGAATCGTTGACCACTTGGCACCAGGAGGGATATATTTCGTATATAATACTGTGCTGCGAATCGTCGGGATCGTTAATATCAGGATAATATGTAAACGGGGAAAGGCAGGGAGTCATAATGGTGTCACCCGGCGATATTATTTCCGGACCGATATTGGAATGATCCACCACCAGCGTAACTTCAAGCGTATCGGCCAACTCGCCATCGGAAGCAATAATTGTAAAAGAAGTATCATAATCATCACAACCGACATGACCTTCCAGAGTGTCGCCGATTATCTCACACCATGATGGAAAATCGATTATGCTGATTTCGGGAATGCCCCCGTTGGGATCAACCGCGGTGGCGATATACCGGAATATCTCCGGTGATGGCGCGCAGGTATCAAAGGCCGGGGAGATTATCTGCGGCGGCAGATTGGCCGATTCGATTGTGAATTGGTGAGCCCAAAAAGCGCCTATATAAGGATGGGTTTCCACCCGTCCCGAGGAATCAGCCGCCTGCAGGTAATAAGAAATCGTGACCCCGGCCGACTGGGCCGGAATATAGCCGATAAAAGAATCCGGATATGCCGTCGGAGTCAGGTAAGTCCAGGAAAAAATCTGGCTTTTCGTTTTGTAAAAAAGCTTAAGCGAGTCGGGAATTAATCCGGCCCCGGAATGGGCCACGATTTTAACTCCAACCTCATAATCATTTACCACATCGGAGGTGTTGGCCAGGGGAGTGTGTTTGAGAAAAAGCATGCCCCGATCGGGAACCCCCATGGTCCGGCAATGGATGGCGTCATCATCAAGCCATGAACCGGTAAATCCGATTATTTCATATCCCGGCATAGCCGCCTCATAAGTGGCCAGGGCGCTATCATCATACGTGTCGCCGAAAATGGGGACCAGGACCTTGTCGTTGAGAATGATAGAATTGGTATAAGCGGTTCCGGAAGGGCAGTAAACCCTGACAATTGTGTAAGGTTGTTCCCAGGCGCTGATTT
This sequence comes from Candidatus Zixiibacteriota bacterium, assembly GCA_016933955.1. Lineage (NCBI taxonomy): Bacteria > Pseudomonadati > Candidatus Zixiibacteriota > Candidatus Zixiibacteriota bacterium. The sequence goes on along the minus strand of JAFGTT010000007.1, from coordinate 11,437 downwards.
GCTGGGCAAGGTAATCGGCCCGGGCATTGAGCAGGGCATGGCTGGAACTGCTCGGAGGAACATCCTTGACCAGAATGGTAGTCGGATTCAGAAATTTGGCCCAGCAGTCAATGTGGTGAATCCCGCTGGATTCAATATAATCGAGAACCGTGTAATCATTGCCCAGAAAAGCCAGCATAATAGAATCGACCTCGGCCATAGTCTTATCCGTATTCTCGTTATAGACCAGCCGCGTTGACATCGACCTACCCAATCCATCGGACATATGATTGCCGCCGGTGTGAATCAGGTCCATGCCGTAAACTTCAAGATCCCATTCGTCGCCGAGAATCCAGGGAATCTGGTCATCAAGAGGGCGGGGGCGATTATATATATGATCCACAATGGCCAGGCTGTCGTTGCCGTCAAAAATAAACCAGGGCCCGTAATCACGAGTCCAGATGGAATTGGTCGAGGCAATGACAAACTGGGTATTGTCCATATTAACGCCTCCGGCCGTGTAAGAACTGATGGCCTGATTCATATAATAGGTACTCGAAACCAGCGTTGTGACCATCAGGTCCTCCGATAATTCCGCCACAATGTCAATGGAGATGCCCAGCGGCCAGCGAATAATGACACCCTCAGAGGGTTCCCATTCGGCGCAATTCCTGATTGGGCCGGGAGGAGGGCTGGTGCGAATATGATAAAGGCCGATCTCATCAAGGCGAAGCATTTCTTCAGGCGTCAGGCCGATCGGCAAATATTCTTCCTGAATAGAATCATCGGCAACAATCTCACCGGTAAATAGTATTGACAGGACAACCATTATTCCATAAAGATATCTTACCAGCATATTCTTCCTCAATCAATATTATGTAATTGTGCCGACCGATTCAATTATAGTCTCCGGTATCCATAATTATCAGGGACAATTCGGTTCCGGTCCTTCCGTATAAAGGTATTTGATGAAATAGGTAACATCGAGAATATTAATCTCCCCGGAATTATTGACATCGGCGGCCTGAGTCGGATTGGGGGCCGGCCCTTCTTTATACAGATAGGCAATCAAAAAGGTGACATCGAGAATATTTATACCCCCGTTGTTATCGGCATCGCCGCAGAGGAACATGGTTACCGCCTCGGTCTTCCTGATAACCGAGTACTCGCCCCATTGATTTTCCGCATCGACAGCCCTGACCTTATAATAGTAAGTGCCCTCCGGTTTGTCGGTGAAAGTGTAGTTTGAATCGGCAATATCCGATGAGATCAGCGTCTCGGCGCCATATCTATCGATTGGGGAAATATCATCGACATAAAATCCCTCTTCGGTAGTATAGGAATCGGTTTCATAGGTGAAACGGATATATATTTTGCGGTCGGCATACACCGAAAGATCAAATACAGCTTCAATCCATCCGCCCGATGATCCGGTGATTCCATGTCCCCGGTTATTACCATAGGGATCGTATTCGGTGGTGATATTGCCCTCAATGGGTGTGAAAACGATTCCATCCAGCGAAACCTCGACATAGGCATAATCCCAATCCGTTTCGATATCATAGTACGTCCAGAATTTCAGGCTGTCATTCATCGAGACCTTGACTTGATTACGGGTTTGAAAGTGACAATATAAGTTGTTATCCTCACCGGAATAAAAACTCGATGGTGCCGAATAATAGCGCGTTGTGGAAACAGAATACTCGTCGTTTATCCAGTTTTCGAAATTCACCGCCGAATCGGTCAGGCCCTGCTGATAATTCTGGAGTTCAACAAGCTCAAAGGCTAACGCCGGATTGAGAGTGTCGTCATGACTCCATGAAACCGTATAATCGGCCGCATTGACGGTATCGGCCAGGGTGAGAATCGGTTGCTCGGGAGCCCGCAATTGATAAATATTTCCCGCCAGTCGAGCCAAAAACAGGTTCGGCGCCAGGTTCTCGGAAACCAGGGCCGGAATCCGGCTTGGTGAGGGCCAGAAACCGTCGGCATCGCCTCCAACTTCAATGGTAATTCCGAAACTCACGTTCTTGGTTGTTTGTTCGCCGTAACTCCAGTCATCGGAGCCGCCGTTGACCGGGTAAAGAAGCATCCAGGCCGTTCCGGGATCATATCCGTTCATATCACTAATGGTATCGGCCATGGCCGCGAAGATGTCATGATCGGAAGTCAATATGGTCTCGTATCCCCAGGGATATAAAACGAAATTGGAATACGAGTGGTAGTACAGGGTAATAATAAAATCGTGAGCGTTATGGAAATCTCTCAGATTCTGGGTCTCCGGTTCGGAAAAAGGTCCGGTTCCGCGATAGGTCGGATCGCTGGGATAGGGTGATGACCCGGAATTATCATACCCCCACTCATAACCGAAATTCCGGTTCAGATCGACCCCATGAGTCCCATCACCGTTATCGCGGCGGTTTTTACGCCACATCCCGCCGCCATCGGGATCATAGGTCTGATTATAATAGTAACCATCGGGATTAACCAGCGGGATAAACCACAATTCCCGATTATCGACCAGATCGGTGACATCAGGATCGGTACCGTAGTTATCCGCCAGATAATCCATGAAATAAAAAAGGACTTCCGGAGTAATCACCTCACGGCAGTGAATCGCCGCGGTGTAAAGTACCTCGGGTTCATCCTCATCCAGTTCGGGGTTATCCGATATTTTAACCGCCCACATATCGCGCCCCTCGATTGTCTGGCCGATACTGATTTTCTGGGAAAAAATTGCGGGATGATCGGCGATAAGGGTATCCAGATAAGCGTTTATTCCTTCCAGGGTCTTATATCCCCCCATATCTTTGTCAGGGGTAAGGCGTGATTTATAAAAGGCTTTAAGATCAGGGTGAATTATCTCTGTCGTCAGGCCCAGTGATTCAAGCCTTTTTAATTCCGAATCAGTAGTTATGATTTTAATAAAATTATCGCCTCGTCCGACAATATCCAGCGGCAATTCCGACAATTTAATGAAATCTGATTTGGATTTTAAAATAATCCTGGCTTCAACATAAATTTCCCCCGAAGCCGCCATCAGGCAGACGGAAATGGCAACTAAAACCAATGCAACTGACAATATCTTGAAATATGACACCGGTCCTCCCAATGTGGTTTGTGGCGAGTATGTAATACATTAATATACATAACTTTATGCAAATCGCAAGGTAAAATTTCGAATGTTTGCAAACGCCAATATCATATTTAATTTATTAGATTGATATCTTTTATCAATATCGGTTAAATTGTATTTTTGGTTTTCATCGGTAATGATGGTTTAAAATATATCTTGGATTATTATTAATCGGGAGGATCTGATGAAATCACCTGCTGCCTTCATTATTCTGCTTGCGGCCCTTATCCTGGTCATTCACCCGGCGGCGGGCCAGAATGATCATGTCAAGTATGTCCCCAAGTATGAGGACCCGGTTTTAAAGGAAATCGGCGAGCAGGCGGATAAAGAACAGGCCGCGCGCGACAGCCTGACAGCCGATATCCGCGAAAAACAGGCGGAAAGAAATAAGGCCGACAAGGCGCTGGCTATGTCTCTCCGGTTTGATATGTCTCAAATTCCGCGCCCGAATTCGCCCGATGAATTCAAATCCCTTTTTCATTTTCCGCCGGTGGCCCAGTATCGAACCGGAACCTGCTGGTGTTTTTCCGGGATATCATTCGTTGAATCCGAAATTTATCGGGTGACCGGGGAAAAAATCAAGCTGTCCGAGATGTATATCGTGTATTATGAATTTCTCGATAAGGTCAGGCATTTTATCCGTGAAAGAGGCGATTTCGCGGTTTATGACGGTTCCATGAGTAATGCCGTCTTTCGTGTCATGGAAAAGTACGGGGCAGTTCCCATCGATGCCTATTCCGGGCTCATCACGGGGGAGAGGTACGACCATGAGAGAATGTCACAGGAAATCCGGGATTACCTTGCCTTCATAAAAAATGGCGGCTACTGGGATGAGGACCTTGCGGTACAATCGGTGACACTGATTCTTGATAAATATATGGGCCGGCCGCCGGAGTATTTTGAATTCGAAGGTGCCACTTTCACTCCGCGGGAATTCTTTAAGAAAATCCTGCAGGTAAAGCCGGAGGATTATATTGATGCCATGTCGACTCTCCGGGTGCCGTTTTACAGCATCGGCGAATTCAAAGTCTGGGATAACTGGTGGCATGACAGTTCCTATTACAATCTCCCGCTCGATGAATGGTACGGCCTGATGAAAAAAGCGATTGGCGAGGGTTATACGGTCGCGCTGGGCGGCGATATCTCCGAACCGGGCTATTATGGCTTTGAGGATATCGCCGTGGTCCCCGATTTCGACATTCCCGGGAAATATATAAACCAGGATTCGCGCGAATTCCGTACCGATAATGAATCGACCGGTGACGATCATGGAATCCATGTAATCGGATTTAGGAATATCAAAGGACGAGACTGGTTTTTAATCAAGGATTCGGCCCGAAGCGGCCGCCGGGGTAAGTTCGAAGGATATTTTTTCTATCGTGACGATTATATCAAATTAAAAATGCTTACCTTTATGGTTCATAAAGATGCCCTGGGAGATATTCTAACCAAATTCAGTCAACTCAAATAGTCTCCAAGATACAATAAAAAAGGGACGGCGTTCAACCGTCCCTTATAAACCGGAAATTAATCAATTATCCTTCGCAAATCGGCGCCGGTCCACTGGTATATAGATATCTCAGAAGATAGGTGGCATCGAGAATATTGATGGCTCCGTTGCCGTCACAATCAGCCGATACCGCCGGATCGGGAGCCGGCCCGGATTTGTAGAGGTAGTAAATCAGGTAGGTGCAATCGAGGATGTTGATCTGGCCATTGCCGTTGGCATCGCCGCAGAGATAATCGCAGGCATCACCAACACCATTGCCGTTGCTGTCCGCCTGATCCTCATTGTCAACGGTCGGGCAGTTATCGCAGGCATCACCATGAGTGTCACCGTCGGAATTGAGTTGATCCTCGTTATCAACGGTCGGGCAATTATCGCAGGCATCGCCATGGGAATCGGTATCCGAGTTGGTTTGATCGTTGTTAGCGACGGCTATGCAATTGTCGCAGGAATCACCGATACCATCAAGATCGCCGTCTTCCTGGTCCGGATTGTAATGCAACGGGCAGTTGTCGCTCATGTTGGGGATTCCATCCAGGTCATCATCCGGGTAGCCATAAACCTGATACGGCATAAGCCTGATGGTAACCGAACTGTCACCCTTCATATGGACAAAATACTCGTAGGCAATATGAACCACATAACCGTCGGATTCGCCGATATCGACCGAGCGGTATTCGGGAACAACCATGTCACCGGTGACGCTGATGACTTCCGGGGTTCCCCAGGTCATGCCGCCGTCTTCCGTCAGAACAGCATAAAGCTCATTGTCTTGAACATAGGTGACCACAAAGGTCTGATTGGCAATATGCTGGATTCTCGGGAAACGTTCCGCGGCTGTTGTGGCAACCACGGTATTGGTAACAAGGTTGCCGATCTCGCCGTCAAGAGTATAGAAACAAATAAGGTCTTTGTCATCCGGATCAGCGCCGTCGTAGTTTTCTCCCACAATAATCAAGGCGCCATCATAGGAACAAACAACCGGGTATTGGAAGTTGGTTGTATCTTCCATTATGAAAGTCCATCCGCCGGCGTTGGGATCTTCATCCTCGCTGGTGAAATAGGCGGCATCATCCTGACGGGCAAACAATTCCCAGAGGCCCAGAGAGTCGTTATAGTGGTCGTAAACCGCGTAAGCCATAAAGGTCGCCCGATCCAGATCATTGGTGGTGGAATTACAGCCATCAAGATCGTTGTACCAGCTTATACTCGCATAACCTTCAGAATCCGTCGGGTAGAAAACATGGGGTGCATCTACCATGGCCGGGTCGGTGTATGTCGTACTGTGAATCATACTCTGAATGCCCCATTGCCAGTTTTCGCCATGGACAGCGCTGGCGATGTCCACCATTCTCATATCATGCCAGCCATAAGAACTCCAGTTCCAGTACTGACCCGCGGCGGTACTGACGTCGGTAGCATCGGTCAATACCACAAGATAGTTTGGAGCTCCGCTGTAAAACTCATACGGTGGAACGCAGGTACCATAGAAGGAGGTGTCAAATCCGAGATATTCAATCGAGGGATAAATGGCCGCGCCGCCCGAAAATGTCCAGTAAACGGCATCCGACCAGGTGTTTCCCGTATCCAGAGAAGTCTGCCAGTAAATGGTGGTGTCATATTCATTGTACTCATCCGCAAAGAATAGTAATCCCTGACCATTATCGCCAAGGGCGGGATGAACATTCAAAGTGTCAATTGGCGGACGGGCCTCAATATAGACTTCATATTCGCCCGACTGCCCCCCGTAACCGTCAACCACGATATAATAGGTTTCTCCGCCCGTTATGGCCAGATCATAAATGGCGGCCCGATAATCCGGCAGGCAACTGTCGGAATACTGATTGCAGGCTACTGCCGTTGTATCGGCATCATAGACATACAGCTTGGTCCAGTAGGCTGAATTACAGGAAATAATATGAATACGCTGTCCTCCCACCGGAGTATAAGAATAAACTACATCGGGTGAAGCCGATGAATTGGGACATTTTTCATCATAGTCGTTGGTGTAACCAACGGTTGTCCCGGTGAGAGTGGCCGGTAGGGAAGTAATGACCGTGGCATTGTCCAGATCATCACCGCCCTGTTTGATATCGGCCCTTAACGATGCCGGAGTATCTCCGGTAAAACGTTCGCCCTGAATTTTTAAAACCCGAGGTGACTCGGTTAGCTTGGTGGCTTTGGCCGCCGGTATCGATAACCTGTCGGCGCTGACCGTAACGGCAAAAGCCAGCAAACAAATCAGGAGAACTCCCAAAATCAGTGAGCTTCTTAACATCTGTCTCCCTTTCTTTTCCTGTGATTAGAGTTTATTATACTCATTATTCTCGTTGTTACTACATAATGTAAAATATCAGGCGTTTGTTACCCTTTTATAAATATTACAGCGGTATATATCAATTCTTGGCGGTGAGATAAATCAGAATTTTTTTTGCCCTCCATTCCTCCGTAATTACTTATTCAGCGGATTCTTACCTATAAATCGTAAAATTCCATGGTTTTATTTAGCTTAAGAGGATAATATGAGCCATAAAAACCGGCAATGTTAACCGTTTTAAGCGGAATTGGAATCTTTTTGAACATCATACCCATAAAAGCCGCTTCCCAACTTAAACCCCTCTTAGTCCACGCCCGCCCGACGGCGTATCCTGATTGACAATAGTATGGCAGGTATCTTGTTAAGTGGTTCTTACCCGATCCGGTAACACCAACCTAATTAAGTATAATAAATATAAAACCAGTCATTTCGTCAAGTCTAAAATGCTATATTCTAATGATTTAATACGTTGTTTTGAATTTTAATGTTTCATTTTTAAAGATCCCGACAGCCACCTTGAAATGTTTTCCTGGAATCCGCCAGGATTATTTTTCGCTGTCTTGATTACCGGTCAATTCCGGCGCCTGCAACCAGCGGGTAGATTTTTCAACCGGCTCCGGCCCGGGAATTTCCTTGCCGGTGTCCACTTCCAATTCGTTGAATCGGCGGGCGGCAATTAAAACCCTGGTTTCCAGAGAGCCGACCGCTCGATTGTAAGCCTCGACCGATTTATCCAGTCCTTTGCCCACTGCCCCGAAGTGCTCGGCCAGAACCCTGATCCGATCATATAAGTCACGCCCCAGGTTGCTGATAGCCTGGGCATTTTCCGCCAATTTCTCCTGCCTCCAGCCAAAGGCCACGGCCCTCAAAAGGGCGATCAGGGTGGTCGGACTGGCAGGAATGACGCCGGATTTAACTCCATCCTCGATCAACATGGGATCGTGCTCCAGCGCGGCGCTGAAAAAACTCTCGCCCGGAAGAAACATAACCACGAATTCCGGCGAAGAATCCAGCTCGCTCCAGTAGGCTTTACTACTCAATCGGACAATATGCTGTCTTACCTGCCCGGCATGCTCCTTCATTTTGCGTTTACGGGCGTCCGGGTCTTCCAGTTCAAGGGCATCGAGATAAGCCTGAAGCGGCGTTTTGGCATCGACCACCACCGTCTTTTCGCCCGGTAAACGAACTATCATATCCGGTCGAAGACGGCCATCCGCGGCATTGATTGAGGATTGCTCGGTGAAATCGCAGTACGGCAACATCCCGGCCATTTCGACCACCCGTTTTAATTGAATTTCGCCCCAACGGCCTCGCACCATCGGGTTTCTCAGGGCGGTGACCAGATTGACCGTTTCATGCTTCAGCTTTTCCTGGGTCGTAATCAGGGATTTGACCTGTTCACTGAGACCCTGATAGGCGCCCTCCCGGGCCTTTTCCATTTCCGTAACCTGACGGTTGACCTTTTCCAAAGATTCCCGGATTGGCTGTACCATATTTTCTATGGATTGTTTCCGCTGATCCAGATCACCCCGGGCCTCGGTCTGGTATTTTTCCAGAGTCGCCTTGGCCAGTTCCAGAAAACTCTGGTTATTGCTTTTCAGGGCATCGGATGACAGTGATTTAAACGCATCGGTAAGCTTTTTTTCAGCCTGCTCCAGAAGAGCGATCTTTTCCCCGGCGGCTTTTTTTTCCTGTTCCAGGGTGGTCTCCAGACGGGCCAATTTGGTCTTTAATTCAACGCTTTCCCTTTGAAACCTGACCAGCTCCTCATCGATTTTAACAGTCTGTTGTTCGGCCTGATTCAACCGCGTAACAAGGGCCGAATTCGTCGATCGATTAATAAGCCAGATCACCAATCCCGAAATGACCGCCCCGCCGACAAATCCAATCAGAAATATTAACCAGTCCATAAAGCCCTTTTAAAAAAATTCGGGTGTATGAATTCCGATTCCGTCTGTTTTCAGTCAGAATAGGCAATTATTGTCATAATTGCCATCACAATGTGAATAAAATCGGCTTTTCAGACCTGGAAAAGATACTGCAGTTTGAAGAAAAACTGGCGTTCGGTTTTTTCCCACCCGTTTAAACCATAATTGTGCAGATTCTCTGTGGCCCCGAGGTAAAACACTGAAAAAGGATTAAGTCGATAGGTCAATAAAGGCTCCACCTGCCAGGTTTCATCGAAATCATCATATTGGGCAAATAGCCTGATATAAAACCTCTTATCGAATTGATAGGTTAACCTGGCGTAATAAATAAAACCCTCATTTAAAGGCTGATTGGTGGCTTCCTCAACATTCTTGAAATACTCATATCCCTGTTGAATTTTCAAACGGCAGGTCGGCTTTAAAGCTATTGAAATATCCAGATCGGTTTCTTTTCCCATAACCGGCGGATCCTCGGTTCTGGCAATACGATCTCCATATGATCCGGCCATCCCGGCCGATATAAAACGGCTGAAATTACTGCTGAGTTCGAAATAGGCGCTCCAGATTCCGTTAAATTGCATATCGTGGAAATGCTCCCGGCTGATAAGTCCTCCCAGTTCGATATAAGTCTGACTTTTCACCATGCTTCCGACTTCATACCACAACCATTCATCCTTGAAATGTCCGGTTTCGTGGACCCAGACATGGCCATATCCGAATCGGGGCTCGATATTATCGAAGAAACCATTATCGAAATTGAATTCATAACCGCCGGAAATTTCCATGGATCGGGTCCCGTTCATGAAAACAAAACCATTATCGGCCCGAAAGGTCGGCGATTCTTCATTATAATCAAGATCAAACCAGAAATGCCGGCCGATTCGTCCGATGCTGGCATACAAATCATGCCCGGAGAATTTTTCGCCATCAAGCGCCAGGGTATGATGATCTCGGTCGAAATAGACCACTCCATAGCCATCTTCGGCAGTGGTATCGATCAATTCGGGATCATTGAGTTCTTCGGTATAACTTCCCAGCAACTGCAATTCAAAATTATAATTTTCAAGAAATCTCAAAGCCATATCATATCCGAAAACCGTTCCCGAACCGCCAACATCGAACCGGCGATCAGTGAAAAGAGCGCCAAAATGCGATTCCTCACCGAAGGTTTGCCTTACCCGGAGAATGTTCGAAGTGCTTTTGCCGGCCATCCCGAAAGCGGTCTGCTCCCTCATGGGAATCATGATCGGTGAATTTTCATCATAAGCCAGCAAGTAAGCGACACTGAATCGACCGCTTCGGCCGACAACCTTGACGGCTCCCAGCGGATCATTAATAGTCCGTGTATAGACCGCGTTAAGCCACGTATTAAATAACTCACTGCCTTCCTGAAAGAATGGCCGCCGTTCTGAAAAAAATAAGGCGAAAGTGGTATTAACATCGACCTGTTCTTCATCCGATTCTATCTGGCTGAAATCGGGATTATAGGTAGCCTCGGCGGTCATATCCGATGAAATCGAATATTTTATACCAAGTGATACCTCACCATCAATATCCTTGTTTTTCCATTTCGACTGCGGATCGTCATCATCAATCAAACCGCCGCTCTGAAATCCGATGACTCCCGGAAGAAATTCAATTCCTTTCCCGGGTTTGACATTGTTAATCCCGGTAATCGTCCCCCACTGGCAGGCCCAGCAGGGGTTATTGCGGTCGTAAGCCGCCCAGGAGTACTGCCTTCGTGAGTCGCGGGGATGATTGCGCCAGAAATCCACCTTCCAGACTTGTTCCTCGGTGTCGGGAAAACGAAGACTGCTGAAGGGAACCGCCATCTCAATCTGGTATCCTGAATCGGTGATTCGTCCCATCGCTTCCCAGATCAGATCCATGCTTTCGTCTTCACCGCCGTACCTTGACCAGAGATAATCACCCTGGATGCCCAGCGGATTAACATTTAATTCATAGGCCCAGGCGGCATCGCCATAAGTATCAATGATCAGGCAAATATTATCGTCATTACCCATATTATCATGCTGGGAATAACTGGCGCGAATCGTTGTGGGATCGTCATAGCAAATGAAAGCCACATATAATTTCCCATTGTCATAAGTCATCATGGCTTTGGTATCCACCGGGGGACGGGTTTGATCACCAGGATTATGTTCGGCGAAATTATCCGCCACCGTGACCCCTCGCCAGCCGCTGTCATCGAGATTGCCATCAATGACGATCTTTCCGGAAAAACGCTGGACATGCATGGAAGGATTATAAACCGGGTGATAATCACCAGTTGCAGAAACCGTGATGGTCAGCATTGCCCAGATTATAATCGTTAATATAATCGGGTTATGAGGATAACGGCGGATATGTTTTCCCATAGTCTCTCCATACAAATAGAATAGCGGCTTATTATATATGGCAGATACGATATCCGGTTGTCAATGTTTCAGTGTGGCTTTTATAAATATGAAGGATCAAAGGACCAATGAAAACGGGGGATTGGCGAGTTGGCCAATCCCCCGGATAAACGGAGTTAAGCAGATTTAGGGCTGGCAGATGGGTGCCGGGCC